>CAZERX010000020.1:0-16015 GCA_964515045.1 uncultured Eubacterium sp. | reverse complement strand
GTCAGTGCGCAGAAGCTGCATCCGCCAAAACAGCCACGATTACTGATAATCGAAAATTTCACCTCTGCAATTGCAGGAACACCTCCAGCAGCCTCATAGGAAGGATGATAAGTTCCCATATATGGCAAAGCATATACTGCATCCATTTCCTTTTGTGACAATGGTTTGGAAGCCGGATTCTGAACAACAAAAAGTTTGCCGTCATAAGTTTCAAATAATCTTTTGCCAGAAAACGGATCTGTATTACAATACTGTGTATAAAAACTTTTTGCATAATTTAATTTATCTCTTTTTAACTCCTCAAAATGCGGAAGCTCCCTTGCATCACACCGGCGCAGCAGCTCGCGGTCACGGGTCTTATATACCGTGCCGTCAATGAACGTAATATCGTGAACGGCGATGCCGCTCGCGAGTGCATCTGCAATCTCAATGATGCTGTGCTCTCCCATTCCATAGGAGATCAGATCCGCACCGGAATCGAGCAGGATCGAACGGCGCACCTTATTCGACCAGTAATCGTAGTGTGCGAGTCTGCGGAGACTCGCCTCAATACCGCCGATGATGATGGGTGTATGCTTATAGCTCCTGCGGATCAGATTGCCGTAGACAACGACGGCATAATCCGGCCGCTTTCCCATCACGCCGCCGGGGGTATAGGAATCGGTCTCCCTGCGTTTTTTGGAAACCGAATAATGATTGACCATCGAATCCATATTGCCGCTGGATACGAGAAATCCGAGCCGCGGCTCTCCGAATATACGGATGCTCGCATCATCCCGCCAGTCGGGCTGTGCGATGATCGCTACCCGATAGCCGTGAGACTCCAGAAGGCGGCTGATGATCGCAGGACCAAACGACGGATGATCCACATAGGCATCGCCGATCACGTATACAAAATCCGGCTGATCCCAGCCTCGTTTCGCACAATCTTCACTTGTCACCGGTAAAAAGTCGTGTATCATAATACATCCTCACTAACTTTTCATTTTATCACTGTCAGCCGCTGTTTACAAGACTCCGGAGGTGTTTGCGGCATGTCCTTTCAGATAAGCAAGCTCCTCCGCGGTCAGTGCACGATATTCACCTGCCGCCAGACGCTCATCAAGCTGCAGCGCTCCCATCGAGATCCGTCGGAGCTTCAGTACCGGCTTTCCGACTGCCTCAAACATCCGCTTGATCTGATGGAATTTTCCCTCACAGATCGTCACACGCACATGTGAAATGGCATCTGCCTTTTCGATCACAAGCTCCGCAGGTCTGGTCGGCTTTTTTTCACCGATATCGATCCCCTCTGCAAAGCGCCTGACATCAGCATCCGTCACGATGCCGTCCACCAGCGCCTCATAGGTTTTCGGGATATGCTTAGACGGGCTTAAAAGCTCATGTGCGAGCGCACCGTCATTCGTGATCAAAAGCAGTCCTTCCGTATCAAGATCCAATCTGCCGACTGGAAAAAGATCTGCCCGAAGATGCTCGGTGATATGATCGAGCACCGTCGGATAACGGCTGTCCTCCGTGGCGGAAACACAGCCCTTCGGCTTGTTCAGCATAAAATATTCATAAGCGGCATAGCCGACCGGCGCACCGTTCCATGTGACCGTGCACGCATTCGGGTCGAATTTTGTCTCCGGTGTCCGGCATACGGCTCCGTCCAGTGTAACTTTTCCGCTCCGGATCTGTTTTTTTACCTCACTCCGTGTTCCGAGCTGCATTTCTGCCAGAAATTTATCCAGCCGCATCTGTTGTGCCATACGTTTCTCCTGCTTAAAAGTCTATCGTTTGTCTGGTATCCTCGATCGCCTTCAGATACGGATACGGATCAAGTGCCGTTTCCGTACCGTCCGCGTCATTATAATAAATGCCGACATGCAGATGCACCGGAAAATTCCCGACCGTACCTTCGATCTCGCTGTAACCGCTGTCTCCCGCAAAGCCGAGCAGTTGTCCGGCAGACACTGGACTGCCCTCCGTAAGCCCTTCTGCATAATCGTATAAATGTGCGTAATAATAATAGATCTGCTCCTCACAGCGGATACCGATACGATACCCGCCCATCGGCAGCCAGCCGAGCTTTTCCACTACGCCGTCCGTCATGGACAGCACCGGAAACAGTCCGCGCGTATCCGGTGTCAGCATAAGATCCGTGCCCTCATGCCCGCGCGTTCCGCCGTAGGTACGCTCCGCCATCCATGAATCCGTGTAGGAAACGGTATATTCCGGATGCGTCGCCGAGCGCGGGATTGGAAACATACGGATCTGCGCCGTGATGAGCGACACACGGTCGGATACATCAGACTGACGCATCCATAAGGCATCCAGTATCACGACATCTAATGCCGCAAAAAGCAGGATCATACCGATCCGCATGAGGATTCGTTTCTTTTTCATATTATCTGCCTGCCTGTCATAAAATGGTCATGTGATGAAAAAGCATAAGCTCCGACGTTATCTGCAAAAAAAATACATACTCTGTTATATGCTGTGCGGCATTTTGATATTCCTGCTATGCGAGCCTGCCTGCGCAGCAGAGCGTGCGCGTTTCGGGCTGCTGCTCTGGGCTGACCGGCTGCTCCCAAGCCTGCTCCCATTTTTGATCCTCTGTCAGATACTCCTGCGCAGCGGCTGTCTGGATGCGCTGTCCAAACGGCTTCATCTGCCGCTGTCCTATTTTGTGTTATTTTCCGGCACGCTGTTCGGCTTTCCGATGGGTGCCAAGCTGTCCGCGGATCTGTATGCGGCAGGGAAGCTGTCACACCGCGAGGCAACGCTGCTCTGCGTCCTTGCAAATCAGATCAGCCCTGCCTTTGTCGGCGGCTATCTGCTGTCGGAAACATTGCAGCTTCCGCAGCTTGCCCGCTGTACCTATCTCATCTTATATGCACCGGCTCTGTGTGCAGGAGTCGCTTTCCTCTCCATGCAGATGCGGGATTGGACAGACGGCTGTGTGACAAAAAAATCGACATCAGAACTGCGGCTGAATCTCGCAGTCCTTGATGCCGGTATCATGGACAGTTTTGAAACCATGTTGAAGCTCGGAGGATATGTCATGCTGTTTTCCGTGCTCGGCGGTATGTGCGGACAGCTCCTGTCCCATGCTCCAGCCGTGCACACGCTGATCATGGCATCGCTTGAGATCACGGGTGGCATCAGTGTCCTAAACACTGCCATCACGGACAAAAAGCTCCGATATATCGCCATGCTCGCAGCGACCGCATTCGGCGGCTGCTCCGGTATCGCACAGACGGCATCACTGATCCGTGACAAGCGTCTGCCAAAGCCGCTGTCCTTGCGCTGCTATGTCTGCGGACGGCTGCTGCTCGCCACAGTCACGGCTCTGCTCGCTGCTCTTTGCAGCCGGAAGCTGCCGTTATAGCTAAAAATATCCGTGCTCGGTTACGATTGCTTCTGCTCAGACGGCTGCTCGGTCTCTCCCTTTGCCGGTGCAGGCTGCTCCTCAGCAAGCTCCGGCTCTGCCTGCGGCATCAGCTCTGCGCGGTTCGCGAGAACGACCTGCAGGGACTGGTTCAGCCCGCCGATCAGATTCTCATAACGTGCCTTGGAGCCTTCGATCGAAGCAGACAGGATCGCCTCCAGATTTTTTAACAGCTCATCCGTGTAGCTGATCGCGCTCATACGGATATTGTTCGCATCGTTGGTCGCATTATCGAGGATCTCCTGCGCCTGCTTGGTCGCTACCATCACGACCTCATTTGCCTGCGCGTATGCCTGCTGCATGATCTGATGCTCACTGACCAGCTCGGAATGCGTCACCTCAGCCTGTGCGATGATCGCGTCTGCCTTTGCCTGTGCATCTGCAAGGATCGCTTCCTTATTGCTGATCATCTTCTGATAGCGGCGGATCTCCTCCGGTGTGCGCAGACGAAGCTCGGTCAGAAGCTCCTCGATCTGCTCTTTATTGACAATGATATTATTCTGTGAAAAGGTCTGCGGCTTGCAGCCCTCTATGTACTGCTCCAGCTCCTCAATCGTCTGTTCAATCTTACTGTTCATGCTGTTCTCCTTTTTTTATCCCATATTTCTCATAAATACGGTTGATCAGAATTTCCGGAACAAAATTGGAAATATCCCCGCCATACGCCGCAAATTCCTTCACGATCGTAGAACTGAGATAGGAATACTGCAGACTGCTCGTCAGGAATACCGTTTCTATCTTATCGTACTCTACATGATTGGTCTGTGCGATCTGCAGCTCATATTCAAAATCCGTGACTGCACGCAGCCCGCGGATGATGATGGTCGCATCGATCTCACGTGCGAAATCCACGAGCAGACCGTCAAACGAAACGACATGGACATTCGGAAGCTCCTTTGTCAGTTCATCTAACATACTAACACGTTCAGCAACAGAAAACAACGAGTTTTTTGCGCTGTTGTTGAGCACGCCCACATACAGCTCGTCCACGATCTTTGCGGAACGGCTGATGATATCCATATGTCCATTGGTGACCGGATCAAAGCTGCCCGGATAAATTGCTCTTTTCATCAGATGTCATCCTCACTGGCACGTTTCAGAAATACGTGCTTGTTTGTCTTGTAGTATTTTTCTTTCAAAAGCATCAGTCCAAACTCCTCCACATACGAAAAATCCGTATGTGCATCCGCTTCCACGATGATCTGTGCATCCTCCTTGACGAGTGAGGACTGCGAAAGATACCGGAGCACCTCCGGCTCATAGCCGCCTGCATACGGCGGATCTAAAAAGATCAGATCGAAGCGGTAGCTTCCCTCCATCTGACGCAGTGCACTCATACAATCAGATGCGATCAGCCGACAGCTTTCACCGAGCTTCGTGAATTCGATGTTTTCCTGTATGACCGCACATGCCTTTTTGTTATTCTCGACGAACACACAGTATGCGCTGCCCCGACTGACTGCTTCCAGTCCGATCTGTCCGCTTCCTGCAAACAGATCCAGAAAATATGCGTTCGGAAGCTCCGGCGCGAGCATGTTAAATAATGTTTCCTTGATACGGTCTGTCGTCGGTCGGGTATCACGTCCTTCCAGCGTCCGAAGCGGCAGCCGCCTTGCTTTTCCTGCTATGATCCTCATGGTTTATCCTTATTATTGTTTTTTATCTTTATCCTTTTTCCGATCCGTCACATGCGAGCAGCATATCACGGAGCAGCGTCAGTGCCGCCTGCACGGATTGGCTTCGCACCTCACTCCGGTCTCCGGAAAATACATGCCGCTCCACCCGAAGCGAATCCCTGCAGCAGCAGCCGATATAGACCAGTCCGACCGGCTTTTCTGCCGTTCCTCCGTCCGGCCCTGCAATGCCTGTCACGGCGAGTGCCGCACCGGCATCTGCCGCCGCAGCCGCACCACGCGCCATTTCTGCCGCGGTCTGTTCACTCACGGCTCCAAAATACTCTAACGTCTGACCGGATACTCCAAGGAGCTTTTGCTTAGCACGATTGGAGTAGGTCACATACCCTTCCTCAAACCACTCGGAGATCCCTGCCACATTTACCAGTGTGCCTGCGATCAGCCCGCCGGTACAGGATTCTGCGGTGGTGACACGTATCTTTTTCTCCGCGAGCAGTGCCGCTACCTCATATTCGATCCCACGCTTATCTATCGGTGACATATGCTCAGCCCTGCTCCTTTAAGACCGCTCTATTTTTGATCAGATAATCGCACAGCGAAACGACCGTGAGGATCAGTGCGATCCATGTCAGCGCTACGCCGAGCCAGTAGAAAAACGTACCGGATAAATCCAGCACGAGCACGATGATCATCAGCATCTGGAAGGTCGTCTTGAACTTGCCCCAGTAGCTTGCGGCAATGACGACACCGTTATCTGATGCCACCAGACGAAAGCCGCTGATGATAAATTCGCGGCTGATGATCACAATGACCATCCATGCTGCGAGCTGACCGGTCTCTACCAGACAGATCAGTGCAGAGCATACGAGCAGTTTATCAGCAAGCGGATCCATAAATTTGCCGAAATTTGTCACCAGATCATATTTTCTTGCGATCTTTCCGTCCAAAAGATCCGTAAGGCTTGCTATGATAAAGATCGCGACAGCGATATAATTTCCGTAAGGGATGTCGGGGATCAGCATAAAGCAAACGAAAAACGGGATCAGCAGGACTCTCAGTATTGTCAGTTTGTTCGGTAAGTTCATTTTCATTTTACAAGCTCTCCTATCAGATCATAATCCAGTGCACCGGTGACGCGAACCTTTACAAGATCGCCCGAAACCAGCGTTTCATCCGTATGGATGAATATGTATCCGTCCACATTCGGCGCATCCTTGTAGGTACGTGCCACATATGCGTGTTCTCCGGCGATGCTGCCCTCGATAAACGCCCACAGCTCACGCCCCTTCATCGCTTCATTGACATCAAAGGCGATCTCCTGCTGCAGCTCCATGACCTCATCGCGCCACGTGAGCTTGGTCTCCTCATCCAACTGATCAGGAAAGCCTGCCGCCGGTGTATCCTCCTCCGGTGAATAGGTAAAGGCACCCAACCGGTCAAATTCCGCCCAGTTTAGGAACTCCATCAGCTCCTCGTGCTGGTCTGCCGTTTCTCCGGGGAATCCGCAGATCAGTGTCGTCCTAAGACAGATATCCGGTATCTCACGCCGCAGAAGCTCGATCTTATCTGAAAGATCTGCCCCGCTCGTGCGCCGTCCCATACGCTTTAGGATCGTGTCACTGATATGCTGGATCGGCATATCCAGATAATGCACGACCTTTTCATTGCGCTTGATCGCTTCGATCAACTGCATGTCGATCTCCTCCGGATAGCAGTACATCAGACGGATCCAATAGATCCCGTCGATCGCGTTCAATGCATCCAAAAGACGATGCAGGGATTTTTCACCGTACAGATCCACACCGTAGACCGTCGTTTCCTGTGCGACCAGTATCAGCTCTCTGACACCCTGTGCGGCAAGTGTGCGTGCCTGCGCGACCAGCTCCTCCATCGGAACACTGCGGTAAGCACCGCGGATGGACGGAATGACACAGTAGGTACAGCGCTTGTCACAGCCTTCTGCGATCTTTAAGTATGCATAATGTCCGCCGGTCGTGACAATACGCTCCCTGCCGTGCATATCGGGCAGTCCCTCCAAGGCATGATAATTTTTATAAACACTGCCCTGCAATGCCTGCTCCACAGCCTCTACGACCGCATCATAAGCATTCGTTCCAAGCAGTGCATCTACCTCCGGTATCTCTGCAAGCACCTCGTCCTGATAGCGCTGTGCCAGACAGCCGGTCACGATCAGTGCTTTCAGCCGCGCTGTCTTTTTCAGCTCTGCCATCGCAAGGATCGTCTGTATGCTCTCCTCCTTGGCATCACCGATAAAGCAGCAGGAATTGATGACGACAGCGTCTGCCTGTGTTTCATCATCCGTGATGGTATAACCGGCCGCGCGCAGCATTCCGATCATATACTCGGAATCCACGAGATTCTTGTCGCAGCCCAGTGAAATAAATAAAATATTCATAAATACAAATGCTCCCAAGCTACAAAAGAAGTCGAAACGATATGCTCCGACTTCCAGACAGATACTTATTATGCCTCGGCATTCTCTGCGGCAGTCTCCGCATCGTCTGCGTATTCATCCTCACCAAGGATCTTTACCTTGCCCTCGTAGATCTCCTGCACAGCGGTAGACAGCGGCTTTTTGCCGTTCGCATGTGCGACCATCGGCTCATCCCCCGCGATCAACTGACGTGCACGCTTGGCTGACGCGATCACGATGGAATAACGGCTGTTGACTACCGGCTCCTCGCCGACCTCCTGTGTATCATTGACTACCTTCATAAGTTCTAAATAAGACGGATGGATCATTGTTATACTCCTTTCGCATAATCAGCAAATGCTGATCTCATTTCATTGATAAACGCTGTTTCCCTGCTGAGCCTGCAATGCTCATTCTGCAGGATGCTGTGCACCTGCTCCACACATGCCTCCAGCTCATCGTTGATGACCAGATAATCATATGCTTCGACACCTGCACATTCCTCACCTGCGCGGCAGAGCCTGTCACGGATGACCTCTGCTGACTCGGTCCCCCTGTCCGTCAGCCGCTGTCTGAGTACCTCAAAGCTCGGCGGCGTGACAAAAAGGAGCACGGTGTCGGGATACTTTTCGCGGATCTTTAATGCGCCCTGTATCTCGATCTCCAGAATGACATCCCTGCCTGCCATAAGCTGCTCCTCGACATATGCCTTTGGTGTGCCGTAATAATTGTTCACATAGCGGGCATATTCCAGCAACTCATCATTTTTTATCATCTCCTCAAACTGCGCAACGCTCCGGAAAAAATATTCCTTTCCGTCCGTCTCGCCCGCACGGGGCGCACGCGTTGTCGCAGAAATGGAAAGTGCGTAATCCTGCGGATATTTTTCTAACAGCCGCTTCATGATCGTACCCTTGCCGGAGCCGGAAAAACCGGACACTACCGTAAGGATCCCTTTTTTTGTACTCATCTGTTACTCCTTTCCGCCGGTTCCTTTGCTGTGCCTGCACCGGCGGCATGTACTTCGACGGCCTCATTCTCCGCACGGCTCTTAGAGCGTCCGGACAGCGTATCCGGAAGCAGCGCCGACAGGATGATGCGGTCGTTTTCCGTAAATATCACGGCTCTGGTGCGTCTCCCCTGCGTCGCATCGATCAGACGCGACTCCTCCTTTGCCTTCTGAACGGCACGCTTGGCAGGCGCAGAATCCGGCGTGATCATTGCCACGATCTTGTCTGCATTGACGATATTACCAAAACCGATGTTCAAAAAATTACTCAATGTTCTGTATCTGCTCCCTCACTTTTTCGATATCCGTTTTCAGACTGATGCCGGTATCCGAGATTGACAGATCATTGGACTTTGAGAGGATCGTGTTCGCCTCACGGTTCATCTCCTGTGCGATAAAATCGAGCTTCCGTCCGACCGCACCACCGGAAATGAGCACATCCTTCATGCCCTTCACATGACTGCGCAGACGCACCATTTCCTCATCCACACATACCTTATCGGCAAAAAGCGTGACCTCCGCCGCGATCCGGCTCTCGTCGATCTGCGTATCCTGCAGGAGATCGGCGATCTTTGCACGCAGTCTGGTCTGATAATCACTGATGATCTGCGGAGAACGCTCCTCAATGTAATCCACATAGCCGTTCATCCGGTCGAGCTTTTCGATGAGATCCGTGCGAAGCTGCTCACCCTCACGGATGCGCGCATCCACAAACCGCTCACACGCACCGCGCACGGCACGCTCAAGCACAGACCAAAGCTGCTTTTCATCGGTGTCCTCTTCCTCCATGACAAGCACCTCCGGATAGCGGGACAGGGCGCTGACGCGGATATCGTTCTCCAGATGGAAGGTGTCTGCCATCTGTCTGAAATAGTCGAGATACTGCGCGGCGAGCGCTTCATTGTACCGGAGTGACATGCCTGCCTGTGTCAGATCCTCATAAGATACGAACACATCCACCTTTCCGCGCTCCATGTACTCCTTCATCACGGTACGGATCGCGCTCTCAAAGATGCTGAGCTTTTTCGGCATTTTAACACTGACATCGAGGTAACGGTGATTGACCGCCTTGATCTCAACGGTCATTTTCCACTGGTCATCTGCCACCTCACAGCGTCCGAAGCCGGTCATACTTTTGATCATAAATACCTCCCAAACCCACGGCAGTGCATAGCTGCCATGCATACATCGCGTTATGCATCACCTTTTTCACCCTGTCAGTATGCATAATCAATGCTATTATAAGTCAAATGCCCGCGCGCGTCAAATATTTTAAGAAAAAAACGGTAACAATGGCGCGTGATATATGTTATATTGGACATATTGAAGGATCAGAGCAACACATGAGGAGGAAAATATCATGGCATTCGACGGCATTGTCGTTTCTAATATTGTAAAAGAACTGCAGCAGACCATTCTCGGCGGACGGATCAGCAAGATCGCACAGCCGGAAAGTGACGCTCTGCTGCTCACGATCAAGGGAAGCTGCGGACAGAAGCGTCTGCTCATCTCGGCGGGCGCTTCCCTTCCGTTCATCTATCTGACGGAGAAAAACCGCCAAAGTCCGATGACGGCACCGAATTTCTGCATGCTGCTCCGCAAATTCATCGCAAACGGCAAGATCACGGCGATCCGCCAGCCCTCGCTGGAGCGTATTTTAGAATTTGACATTGAGCATCTGGATGAGCTTGGGGATCTCAGAGAAAAACGCCTGATCGTCGAGCTGATGGGAAAGCACAGCAATATCATATTCTGCGATGACAACGGACGGATCATCGACAGCATCAAGCACATTCCGGCTTCGGTAAGCTCCGTGCGCGAGGTGCTCCCCGGCAGGGATTATTTTATCCCGAATACGTTAGATAAGCATGACCCGCTCACGGCGACGGCAGACTCCGTCTGCGCCGATGCCCTGAGCCGTCCGCTTCCGCTCGCAAAAGCCCTTTACCAGACCTATACGGGCATCAGTCCGACCGTGGCGAACGAGGTCTGCCACCGCGCAGGACTTGCGGCAGATGCACATACGGACAGTCTCACACCGGATGAAAAGCTCCATGCGGCAAATATATTCTGCTGGCTACTCACCGATGTAAAGGAAGGAAGCTTTTCACCGTGTACGATCAAAAAAGGTGCAGAGCCGATCGAATTTTCATCCGTGGCACTGACGACCTACAGCGATTTCCCCGACTACCGCTCGCAGCCTGCCGACAGTATCTCTGCCGTTTTGGAACAGTTCTACGCAGAACGCGACCTGTATACAAGGATCCGTCAGAAATCCGTGGATCTGCGGCGCATCGTGACGACCGCGCTGGAGCGCGACGTAAAAAAGCTCTCCCTGCAGCAGAAGCAGCTAAAGGACACCGAAAAACGCGACCGCTACAAGGTATTCGGTGAGCTATTGCAGGCATACGGCTACAATGTCGCGCCGGAGGCAAAGGAGCTTGCCGTGACCGATTATTATACGAATGAGCCGGTCACGATCCCGCTCGATCCGAAGCTCAGTGCACAGGAAAATGCGCAGAAATATTTTGCCCGCTACAACAAGCTGAAGCGCACACATGAGGCACTTCTCGAACAGACGGCACTGGTGTCTGATGAGATCACATACCTTCGCTCCGTAGAAAACGCACTCGACATTGCAGTGACCGAGGAGGATCTGTCTGCGATCCGTGATGAGCTTGTAACGAGCGGCTTTATCAAAAAGCATGCATCAAAAAAGAATGGCCGCCCCGCAAAGAGCAAGCCGTTCCACTATCGCAGCAACGACGGCTATGATATCTTTGTCGGCAAAAACAATCTCCAGAACGAGGAGCTGACGTTTAAGCTCGCAAACGGCGGTGACTGGTGGTTCCATGCCAAGGGCATCCCCGGCTCACACGTCATCGTAAAGACCAATGGGGATGAGCTGCCCGACCGCACCTTTGAGGAAGCCGCACGACTTGCAGCTCACTACTCTGCCGGACGTGAAATGGACAAGCTGGAGATTGACTATCTGCAGCGGAAAAATGTCAAAAAGCCGAACGGCTCCGCTCCGGGCTTTGTCGTATATTATACGAATTATTCCATGACCATACACACGGATATTTCAGATATTCCTTTTATTGAATAAAATTGAAAAACCTCCCATGTGTATTTTCGTTTTCTCCTCACATACTATGTGTACCAGCAGCGCAACACTGCTGATCAGATACAAAAGCAAACGATACGAAGGAGGAAACGAATATGTCAGCAAAAAATACAACTTCTGTACCCGAAGCAAAGGATGCCATGAACCGTTTCAAATATGAGGTCGCAAGTGAGCTTGGCGTGCCGTTAAAGGACGGCTACAACGGTGATCTGACCTCCAGACAGAATGGATCTGTCGGCGGCTATATGGTCAAGAAAATGATCGAGGCACAGGAAAAGAAAATGGCAGGCAAGTAACGCCCTGCTTTGTAAGCACAAAAAAAGGTGTGTCTGCTGCGTGAAACGCGCGGCAGGCGCACCTTTTTTATTTCCTTTTACATCGCAGTTCAGAGACTGAGCGACACGTCACCGTCTGCGAATATCTGCTGCATTTTAAGCCGCAGGCTTGTGTGCTCCGGCAGCTCAAGCTGCGGATCATCCGCGAGCAGCTTTTTCACCTCGTCTGCTGAGTGCTGCAGCACCTTTGCATCCGTATAGATGTCTGCAAGTGTAAAATTCATGTCACCGGACTGACGGATGCCGAAAAAGTCTCCCGGACCGCGCAGCTTCAGATCCTCGGACGCGATGAAAAATCCGTCATTGCTGCGGTTTAACACGGAAAGTCGCTCTGCCGCATGCTCGGAATCCGATGCGTTCATCATCATGCAGTAGGACTGCGCACTGCCGCGTCCGACACGACCGCGAAGCTGATGCAATTGTGCAAGTCCGAACCGGTCTGCGTTCTCGATCATCATGACCGTTGCATTCGGCACGTTCACACCAACCTCTATGACCGTCGTGGATACAAGGATATCCGTGCGATGCTCCTTAAAATCCTCCATGATACGGTTTTTGTCGGCTGCCTTCATCTTTCCGTGCAGACAGCCGATGCGCACCGTGTCGGGCAGCGCGTTCCGAAGCTGCTCCGTATGATCGGTCACATTCATGGCATCCAGATTTTCAGATGCTTCCACGAGCGGACAGATGACGTATGCCTGATGTCCTGCGGCGATCTCCTTTTCCAGAAACGCATATGCCTTTGACCGGTAGTTCTCTTTGATCACGCAGTTTTTGATCGGCAGACGCTCGGCAGGCACTTCATCCATCACGGAAATGTCCATGTCTCCGTACAGAATGATCGCCAGCGTCCGCGGGATCGGTGTCGCACTCATAACAAGGATGTGCGGGGTCTGCCCTTTTTCTGCAAAGGTCTCCCTCTGACGGACACCGAACCGGTGCTGCTCATCCGTAATGACAAGTGCCAGTCTGCCGTAATTCACCGACTCTTGGATGAGCGCATGCGTACCGATGATGAGCGCATCCTCATGTGCCTGTATCCGCTCACGCGCTTCGCGCTTCTGCTTTGCCGTCATGGAACCGGTCAGAAGAATCACCGGCTTTTCAATCCCAAGCTGCGCGCAGAGTGCCAGAAAGGACTCCTCATGCTGCTTTGCAAGCACCTCCGTCGGTGCCATGATCGCCGACTGGCAGCCGTTGTCCGACACATAGAGCATGGCGAGAAAGGCAACGATCGTCTTGCCGCTGCCGACATCGCCCTGTATGAGCCGCTGCATCAGCACCCTGCCCTGCAGATCATGCAGAATCTCCGTCAGCGTCCGCTCCTGCGCACCGGTGAGCCGGTACGGCAGCGCACGGATGTAGCCTTCCATCTGCGCAGGTTCTGCAAATGCATAAGGGTTTGCCTGCTTCTCCTCACCGAGCTTTTGCAACTGCATCGTCAGCAGGAATAAGAAAAACTCGTCAAACACCAGCCGCTTTCGCGCCAGTATCAGCGCATCCATCGAATCCGGAAAATGGATGTTTGCAAGTGCATAATTATACTCGGCAAGCTCATATTTTTCGCGGATCCGTGCAGGCAGATACTCACAGAACGTATCACACGAATCGCAGGCACAGCGTATCGTTTTGCATAAAAATCGGTTCGTGATGCCGCGCGTCAGTGCATAGACCGGCTGCAGCGTGCCGCTGATCGCCGCATATTCCTCCGGTGAAAACAGCGCCGGCTGCTCCATATGCCACACGCCGTTTTTATCCGTGACGCGTCCGTATAAAACGACAGTCTTTCCTTTTTTTAATCCATTGATGATGTAGGGCAGACGAAACCAGACCGCCTCCAGCTCTTTTCCCCCGCTGCCGCTCCGCAGCACCGTGATCGTCATTGCGCGCGTGCGGCGCATGACGGCAGACCGCTCGATCTGCACACACACCGCTGCCGGTGAAGCTCCGTCCAGCTCATGGATCATCACCGCACGCGGATACTGCACATAATCTCTGGGAAAATGAAGGAGTATATCACCAACGGTGTATACTCCCATTTTGTTCAGCAATCCTTCTGTTTTCTCGCCAACGCCCTTTAATTCCCGAATGGGTGTCGTCACTTCCATGCGTTACTCCACAGATATGATATAATAATAGACCGGCTGTCCGCCCGCGTTGACCTCAACCTCTACGTCTGCGTACTGCTCCTGCAGCTTCTCGCCCAGCGCCAGTGCATCCTCCTCAGACACATCGGCTCCGTAATACAGGCTGATGATTCCGCTCTCATCCGTAACGAGCTGCTCAACCATTTCCATCAGTGTCTGCTCCATGTCCGCGCCGACGGATAAGATACCGTCATCGCCGATACCCATATAGTCATTCTCGCGGATCTCCTTGTCATCGATCACGGTATCGCGCACGGCGTAGGTGATCTGTCCGCTCTTTACATTTGCCAGCTCCTCGGTCATGCGCGCCGCATTTTCCTCAGCACTCTGCTCCGGAATGAAATTGATCAGTGCAGTGATACCCTGCGGGATCGTTTTGGTCGGGATCACATGCAGCTTTTTGTCCTCAGAGAGCGATGCCGCCTGATTTGCCGCCAGAATGATGTTTTTATTGTTCGGCAGTACAAAGATATCCTTTGCAGGCACCTTTGCAACGGCATTTAAGATGTCATCCGTGCTCGGATTCATCGTCTGACCGCCTTCTATAATGACATCCACGCCAAGTCCGCTGAATATCTCACTGAGTCCTGCGCCTGCGGAAACGCTGATAAAGCCCATGTCCTTTAATTCAACCGGTGCTGCCGCGGCAGCTTCCTCCTCTGCCTGCGCGGCAGCGAGCTTCTCAGCATCCTTGATCAGACGCTCCTGATGCTCCTCGCGCATATTGTCAATCTTGATCCTGCTCAAAGATCCATGTGTGAGTGCCTCCTGAATGGCAAGTCCGGGGTCATTCGTATGTACATGGGTCTTTACGATCTCATCATCGGCGACGACAACGATCGAATCACCGATAGAGTTCAGAAATGCCTTGTACTTTGCGACTGCCTCATCACTCATGGGCGCATTTAATACGATGATAAACTCCGTGCAGTAACCGAATTTGATCTCTGCTTCGGTCTCTGCGGAGATCTTGGTAAAGCCTGCGGACGGTGTTTCCGCCGTAAAGCTGCTGTAATCGATCTCCTTTCCCATCAGGGCATCATACGCACCCTGTAAGACAACGACCAGACCCTGTCCGCCGGAATCGACGACACCTGCCTGCTTTAAGACCGGAAGCATGTCCGGTGTCTTTTTCAGTACACGCTCTGCCTCGTCGATGACTGCCTTGATAAATACCTCAAGATCATCCGTTTCCGCAACCATGTCGATCGCCTTATCCGCAGCACCGCGTGCCACGGTGAGGATCGTACCCTCCTTCGGCTTCATAACTGCCTTATATGCCGTCTCGACTGCCTTATCACAGGCTTCGGCGAGCACGATGGTGTCAATGTAGTCGTAATTTGCGATCACCTTTGTAAAACCGCGGAAAAGCTGTGACAGGATCACGCCGGAGTTTCCGCGCGCACCGCGCAGTGAACCGGAGGAGATCGCTTTCGCGATGGATTTCATGTTCGCCTTTTCCAGTCCGCTGACTTCCTTTGCTGCTGAAAGAATGGTCATGGACATATTTGTTCCGGTATCGCCGTCCGGCACCGGAAAGACATTCAGCTCATTGATCCACTCTTTTTTTGCTTCCAGATTGTGTGCACCTGCCAGAAACATCTTCGCTAACAGCGATGCATCTATCTTCTCTGTTCCCACTACTCTTGTCCTCCTAATCAATCACTCGCACGCCTTCAACAGAAATGTTGATCCGCTTGATCTTCATTCCGGTAAATTCCTCTACGCGGTATTTTACCGTTTCCGTCAGGTTGTCCGCTACCGTAAAGATGCTGACACCGTATGCCACGATCACATGAAAGCTGATGCTGATCTCATTATTATCATCCACATTCACATTGATACCGTGTGACAGGTAATCCTTCTTTAACAGCTTTACCAGTCCGTCCTTCATGT
>CAZERX010000019.1:0-16114 GCA_964515045.1 uncultured Eubacterium sp. | reverse complement strand
AAACGCCTGCGCCAGACCGTCCGGCGACGGCTGCACCGCGTATGACAGCCTAAGACCGAACTGCTCACCCGAACCGAGCAGGCTCTCAAACCGCGGCAGATCCATCGGAGACGAAATAATGAGTATGTCACGGATCCCCGCCAGCATGAGCGTGGACAGCGGATAATAGATCATTGGTTTGTCATAAACCGGCAACAACTGCTTGGATGTCACCATTGTCAGCGGATACAGACGTGTGCCCGCACCGCCTGCTAAAATGATACCTTTCATATCGTTTCCTTTCGTCACCTATCGGTCATTTGTAAAAAACCGGTCTCAGCGCAAAACTTCAATCACTGCATCACAGATCCGCGCCAGCTCCTCCTCCGACAGCTCCCCATACATTGGCAATGTCAGCACCTGCTCCGACAGCCGCTTGGCATTTGGTGTCACGCCGCAGTCGAAACGCCCGCGATAACAGTCAAATTCGTTCGTCAGCGGGTAAAAATACTTCCGCGCATAAATATTTTTCTGCTGTAAATGCTGCTGCACCTCATCACGCGACGCGCCGAACTGCTCCGGATCAATGAGGATCGGAAAATATGCATAGTTAGAAGCCACATCCTTTTGTACTGCATTCAGCCGGATGCCCTTCACACCGTCCAACCGTTCCCTGTAATACGCTGCCACGCGTACGCGCCGACAGATCTCCTCATCCACATGGCGCAGATTGCAAAGCCCCATCGCCGCAGAAAACTCATTCATTTTGGCATTGGCACCGACTCCGTCGATCACTTCCGCACTGTGGATACCAAAATTTTTCAGCCGGTACAGCCGCTTGCCGTACTCCTCATCTCGGTAGCAGACCGCTCCGCCCTCAATGGTATTGAATATTTTTGTCGCATGAAAGCTGAAAATTGATGCATCGCCAAAATTTCCAACGCCCACCCCGCGATACGTTTCACCGAAGGTGTGTGCCGCGTCATAAATAACCTTTAACCCATGCCGATCCGCAATTTCTTGAATGGCATCCACGTCACAGATATTTCCATACACATGCACCGGCACGATCGCCGTTGTCCGCTCCGTGATCAATGACTCGATCTGCGCCACGTCTATCGTGAAGTCACGCAGATTCACGTCACAAAACACCGGTGTCAGACCATTCCGAACGATCGCATGCGTCGTGGATGCGAACGTGAACGGTGTCGTGATCACCTCACCCTCCAGCGAAAATGCCTGCAGTGCCAACTCCAGCGCCATATGTCCGTTGCACATGAGCGAAAGCTGCGGCACACGCAGATAACGCAGCAGCTC
Organism: uncultured Eubacterium sp.; assembly: GCA_964515045.1. GTDB lineage: Bacteria > Bacillota > Clostridia > Lachnospirales > Lachnospiraceae > W0P33-017. Next base: position 14,818 of record CAZERX010000019.1, on the reverse strand, counting down.
TTTTTCTAATTTCTGATGCTTTTCTCCCATATTCGTCAGCCAGTGGCTGTCCCAAAGGGAACGGATCTCCTCCGTGTATTCGTCAAACGGCGGCATCAGCGACCGTGTGACGTTGATCTGATCTTGCAATATGCTTCTCCTATATATCTCTGCTAGAATTTCAACGAAATATCCTATCGCATAAAACAAAGCTGACACATACATCGTACATGTCAGCTTTTCATCATTTTATCCTGTTTCTCTGCAAACGTTCCCGCAGGGTCATCCTCCATGATGTATACCACTGACCATCCATGTCATAATCTGTCTTAATTATTTATCGGCTGATCAGTGGAAATAATTCAGTCCATTTTATATCCATATTCAAAAAACCGGTTGTCTTGAAGTGGATCGTAAGATATAATATAAGCACAATTAGATGCTTTGAGGAATACGGTCGTACCCAAAGGTAAGATACTTTCACACAAAAGAGGAATGCTAGTGAATACAGAACTCAAAAATGCAGTAACCGCAACGGATCAGAAAGCACAGTATGATACCAGTGCCAAACGTCTTCTGGGACAAAAGATCATACTGGCTCATATACTTGTAAAGACGGTCAATGAATTTAAGGGCATGGATCCAAAGGATGTTGTTTCACACATCGTAGGCACTCCCGCCATCGGTGTCATTCCGGTAGAACCGGGGCTTACAAATGTTTCTGTAAAACAGACCGGTTCACACGCCGCTATCTTTAATACGGAAAATGGCGAGATCAACGAAGGACTGGTACGCTTCGACATCGTCTTTTATGTGCGCACGAAAGATGGTTTGTCGCAGATCATCATAAACATTGAGGCTCAGAAGGACGAACCAGAAGGGTACGATATCCTAAACCGTGCCATTTTCTATGTCAGCCGTCTGATCTCATCACAGAAGGAGCGCGACTTTGAAAAGTCCAGCTACGACGACATCAAGCGCGTATACTCCATCTGGGTGTGTATGAACATGAACGAGAATACGATGAGTCATATCCATCTGACAAAAGAGGATCTCATCGGCTCGTATGACTGGAAGGGCAGGTTGGATCTGCTGAATATCGTTATGATCGGTTTAGCCAAAGAGCTTGCCGGACAGGATGAACTGTATGACCTGCACCGCTTACTGGGTGCTTTGTTGTCACAGGAACTTACGATAACTGAAAAACTAAACATTATCGGAAATGAGTACGATATTCCGATTGAGGAAAATTTGAGAAAGGATGTGAGCGTTATGTGTAACCTGAGTCAGGGAATTGAGGAAAAAGGCATCGCGATCGGCGAAGCAAGCATTATCATAAATATGTACCAGAAAGGCTTTTCGGCAGAACAGATCGCTGCGATCACCGACAAAGATATCAGTGACATAACTGCAATCATCGAAGGAAAAGATCCTGTACTCGTATAGTCTCGCAAGCCTTGTACGAATCCACAAAACCCAGAGCAACACATGACGCGTTGCTCTGGGTTTTGTTAATCCGACATTTCGTTCCACGCAGCTATACTTCAAATTTTTTCATTTCATCTGGTGACAAAATCCTTCCCAACTGCTTAGATAATAAAATTGCTTCCCTCAAACGATATACCTTTCCATCAGAGGGTGCTGTTAATCTTCCATCCATCATAGCTTCTCCAAACCTATCAAACCGATCTATATTTGTTTGTGTTTTTCTTTCAGCTACAATCATATTATTCTCCCTCCTTAAAATATTTGTCAATCAGTGCACTAGATCCATAGGTATCTATATCCACGCACACCGCCTAGAACCCTTCCCCGATCCGTCTACCAAATTCATGCAGCACCCGCTCGAACTCGCCTGCCGTGTCCAGCAGTCTTTCTGCGCGTGTGGCAGCTTTTTTCTGCTGCACCTTATAAAATTCTGCGTCCTCACAGTAACGTCGGATGGTCTTGCTCATATCTGCATAATCCCGAACCAGAAAATCCTCGCCAACCGTCGCAGCGATATCCCCATGATCCGTCGAAACGACCGGAAGCTGCTTGCTGAGCGCCTCTGCCGCAGACGTACCGCCGCCCACGCGGATCGGGTTCACAAACAGATCGCACACCTCGAACACGGCAAGCACATCCTCCTGCACACCAAGATAAAACAGATCATCCTTCATATACCGGTAATCCCGCATGAACTGCTCATAATGATCGAACGCCCCGATAAACACGACCGCAAACCGCTCATCCAGCGTCGCCAGCATATCCATAAATGCCGCGTCGATCTCAAAATGAAGCCTCATACCGACCACAGCCAGCAAAAACCGATCCTCCGGCAGTCCAAGCTGTGCTCTGGTGAAATGCGTTTTCTGTTCATTCAGCCCAAACGTAAACACCGACGGTAAAATGGCATCCTCCGACTTTCCGACTGCCTGCAGGATCCGCCGATCCCGATCCGTCATCCGAAGCGCCGACACCTGACAGGTCGTCTCCGAGATCGCCAGCCGCGAAAATCCGGTCACGACCGACAAGACCGGAACACACCGACTCAGCAAATGTGCCAGCACACTGCCGGTTCCGATCTCAAGCACAAGCTGCGGCTTCATCTGCCGGACGGTCTGGATCAGCATCTGATAAACCGCCACATTGGGCATGTCATTATCGCATTGGAAAAAAGGGATCCGGCAACCCTTCCAGTCCACATACTCGACAGTAGAATATACTGCTTCATATTCCATTTTACTATAACCCAACCACGGCAATGTCGTTCTCCACTCGCCGATTTCTGCCGTATTGATCAGCAGCACCTTTTTATGCATCAGCTCCATCAGCATCCTGCAGCGATCCAGCGCCGTTTTCGACGGACCATGCCCTTTCGGTCCTAAATACTGCGACATAAGCACGATGACCGTATCCGGATCACGCTCTGCCTGCGGGATCCAGTCCAGACCTGTCACCTGCGCCCGACACTGTTCACACAGACGCTGATACAGCTTCCACAATTCAGTGATACCTTTTTCTGACTTGGATTCCTGCCACAGCATAAAACGCTGGCTCAACTGCCAGTACAGGAAAAACAGATGTTCCATATCCGGCTCCGGCAGCTCACCGATCGCTTCCAGCAGTGCTTCCATCCATTCCGGCTCATGGCTGCGAAATGAGATCATGGAGTAGGTATACACGGCTGCCAGATACTTTTCCTTCTGTACAATATCCGCAAGCCTGTGCATCGCATCCGACTGCTCATCCTCCGGCAACTCACGCCACAGCTCATCAAAGGCAACCAGCGCATCTGCGTAAGCCTTTGATAATGCGTTCGGCATTAAGCGGTCATATTCTGTCTGTATATCATGTAAGCATTGTTCCATCGGCATCGGTCAACCCTCTTTATCTAAATCTCTGATATGATGTAATCTGTTCTCAAGCTCTCTAGCAGATTTTGTTTAACAGCTCCTTCAGGCTCAAAATCTCACCCTCATAGCCATGGTTCCGCAAAAACTCCTCCATTTCGCCATGACGCGGAACAAGTGTAACGAGCAGCGGAAGCTCCAGCTTTTTCAGATTCTCGGTAGTCGGCTTTTTCACTTCCAGATCTTCCCACTGTGTCAGCGTCGTATTCCGGTCATAAATGCAGTCCACGGTCACTTCCTGCCCCTTTAAGACCTTCATCAGAGCCTTTCCGACATCCGTCGTCGCGTACAATGCGATATGTGAATGCCCCTGCGCGATCAGTGCATCCGACAGCTTCCGTCCGACATCCTCTGTCAAAAACAGTGCCCGCATCGCTTCATAATTCGCCTTTGCAGGAATCTCTCCGCGATTGCTCAGATGATCTCCTGTCCAGACAAATACTCTGGGATCCTTGAATATCGGGTGCTTCATCACCTCCAAATACTCCTGATGATACGGATGCAGCGGATTCCGGATGTCAAAGAACCACTCGATATTTTCATCCATCGCTTTCTCCGGCAGGAAACGGCGCACACGGACACTATCTGCGCCAAATTCATTCAAACACCGATCTACCCACTCCGGCAGAGTTCGGAAATTTCGCTCCTGCAGTACGGTTGCAATTTCCAGATGATTGATCTTTCCTTCCTCTCGTAACGACTTCACAAATTTCAAATTATCAGTAATCCGATCAATACTCAACTTTGTGCCTGATAAATACTGATAAGCACCCTCGTCAAAACTGTGTACCGTCACATCAACATTTAACTGCGCATTACCTATATTCTTTATTTTCTCCCAGTTTTCCGGTGTAAATAGGGAACCATTTGTTTCTAACGTAAACACTGCATTCTCAATCTGTTCCGGTTTCCACTCAGATACAACACGCAGCATACTGTCACTGACAAAAAATTCACCCAGTCCGTTTGCAGAAAAATCCTTTACATACGGCAATGCCTTACGAACCTCAGACTCTATTTTTTCCTGCATTTCAGCATCCGGCTTTTCATCGCACCTCGAAATACAACAGGTACAATGATAATTACACCGTCTGTCATAGGCGAGACTCAGCATCTGCGGATACGGCGGTATCTCGTCAACCTCTACCATTTCCTCATCCAGCGTTCCATTCGCCATCCACGGACAATTTTCCTCATTACAAAAATCATAAGTGCCATCCAACAGGGATTGTCGGAACCTTTGACCGGCCTCGCTATTATAGACTTCTAAAAGACTATTGTCCTTTAAGTTACCTAAAATATAATAGCCCGCCCAACTACACGCACGCACGGTTCCTTCCTGATTATCGATCAACTGCGCATACAGACCTCTCCTACATATTTTCATAGTTCTGTTCTCCTCTCATCTTTCAGCATATAACACGGTTTCCCACATGTGCGACGAATAATGTCTGATATGGAATCTGTAATCCGGCACAAGCTCCAGTAAATATGCCGCGATATCTATCACATCCATATCCTTGTGGTAAATGCAGATCGCAAGTCGCGGGTGGTCTCGCAAAATCGTCTTTTTCGCACCCTCTAATGCCTCCATCTCACAGCCTTCAATGTCCATTTTTATAAATGTCACCGTCTCATCACCAACAATGCTGTCAATATCACTCGCCGGTATCGCCAACGCTCCATTATCTGTCATACATGAACTGGTCTTATCATCGTCAAAATATAACCATTCTTTTTGCTTCCACGCAGCCGTCTGAATGATCGAAATATTTTTATGATCCGCTAACTTCTTCTGGATCACGGGGCACATCTCTTTGATCGGCTCTAATGTGTATGCCACCTTATAATTTCCACCCGTCCACTCAATAAAATCAAGCGTCGTCTGCCCATCATAAGCGCCGGCATCCACAAACACCTCGTTCCCTTCGGGATTGGGCGAAAACACATCAAAATACTGGTTTCCTCTTGAACCGATCAGCATCCGGCTCTGCGGATGCCAGATATGATCCTCTGGGAAATTCCCCTGAATGAGCTGTCGGTACATTTCGTCCGAATACTCATACGAACCGATGATGACCAGATAATCCTTTCTATCACGCATCACCTCAATCGGGGTTAAAATACGGATGCCATCCAGTGTACCCCCCCCTCTATGATTATCGCAATAAAAGTCAATATCCATATTCCAGAAGCGGAGCAGCTTTCGGATCCCCTGTCCGCCATATCCGCATCCAAAAATGATCATGCCCTTGCAGGCGGTCTCAGACAAACGCTGCTTCAGCTCCGACAGAGGATGCCAGTCATCATACATTTCATGGAGCGTATCCATATAGGCGTTCTGATCATGATCGGACAAATACCTGATCCTCGCCTTAAAAAGCCGCCTTGACTCCTCATCACATAAATGATCATAGATATTCAAAATTTTTAACCAGCTACCGGTTTCCTGCTCCATCATATCCTCCTTATCACAATCCCTGTTCTTTTTTCTTGAACCGTTCTTGCCACTCCACTTTCCAGTTTTTATAAAACTCAATCGAATTTTCTATACCTGTTTCAAAATCCACTTCCGGCATCCATCCGGTATCCGTCTGCAGGTCTGATATATCCGCTTCCAGATGCATGATCTGATTCTCCGTATACGGAATTTTACCAAGCTGCATCTCATCCAGCTTTCCCAACCTCGCACAAAGTATCGTTACATACTCCTTCAAGGGACGTGCTGACCCTCCACCCAACGGATAGATCGCACCATCCCTGCCGCGCAATGCCATCAGATACAAGGCATTCGCGACATCATCCACATACACAAAATCCCAGATCTGCTCACATTTGGAAAAACATAGTTCCTGACCATCCAGTGCGTTCAATATATTCGAGATCAATACCGAATAAATATTGTCAAATATTCCATACGCGCTCGTGATCCGCGTCCACATGTACCTAATCTTTCGTTTCTCACACGCTAATCTTGCTGCATGACAGGCACTCAGCTTCATCACACCATATGCATTCTCCGGCCGACAGCATGTATCTGCGCGTAATGCACCATCATGTCTGCCATATTCAGCCTGACTGCCGGCACCGATAAATGTATGACATCCCATGCGTTGTGCCAATTCTACCGCATCGCATGTATACAAAACATTTTTGAAATGTTTTTCCAGATCGTTTCTATAACACGCATCTGTATACGCCCACCCCATATGAAAAAATACATCATAATCGGATGCAGCCGGAGTATAATCCTTCAATTCCTCCAGCAGACAGTATTCCACATGCAGCAATTCATGCTCCGGCAAATACATACTTTTCAACGAATCCTTCCGTTGAAAAAGTAAAATTTCTATACCCTCTGCCAACAGCTTTCGTATCAGCGCCAGTCCCACCGGTCCGCTGCCGCCGGTCATCACCACTTTTTTCACCGGATATTCCATCCTGTTACCTCTTTTCTATACCATCTGTATCAGCCTTCGCCAGTGTCGTTCCTTCCAGACAATGCTCATACATCCACTGCATCAGCGGCTCTTTGTCGTCTGTCTCATAAAAATCCACTAAAAGCTGCTTAAACTGACCATCCTTCTCTGTCGGAACATTAAAAATGCCCCTGCCGGACGCGATCAGGATCTTGTTGATCGCGAAAGATCCGACCCTTTTATTTCCATCCTTGAACGGCTGTGCCCTCATAATATACAGACCGAATGCAAACGCCCGCTCCGTGTCATTTTTAATGCCGGACAGCGCCATCAGATCACGATACAGCCTGTCCGCATCCGGAAGCTCCGGTCGCCACGACGTTCCACTGATCAGCACATCCTCACACCGCAGCTTTCCAAGATACTGATAGGAAACATCAAACCTTGCGATCAGCTCATGCAGCGTTTCCAGAAAAATCAAGTCCGTCGGCACATCCAGATGGTCAAACAGATATTCCCAGCCATCCCTCAGACAACAGACCTTGCTGATCTCGTTCGGTGTCACCGATGCGACATTGACATTATTCAATATATCCTGCGTCTCCGCAAATGTTACCGCGATCCCTTCGAGGTTTGCCTGCCTGTATACCGAATCAACCAAGAGCCGTTTTGCGCAGAAAATATTCTCCTCTACCGTCATCGCATACTTATCTTTGATCATGCTTCCTGCCTCCTAAGCGATACCACTCATTTTCATATATTATAAAGTATCACCCGAAAAACGGCAACCTTACCGCCTACTTCCTCTCATACAACGGGATCAGCATATTTTCTGCAAATTCCTCGTCCGAAAGCGGCGGATTCATATACTCAAGCGGCAGTGACTCCATCTGTCCGTCCGAGCGCTTGTATGACACCTGCTTCGGAAATGCGCTCAGGTCGATCGGCACGAACACCTCACAGATGACCGGACCGTCGTAGTCTAACACCTCTGCGACCTTTTCCGGCAATTCACTGTTTGTGTGGATCTGCACTGTTTTCAGCCGATAAGCGTTCGCCACATCCGAGATCGGCGAAAGTGTCAGCTCCGAATCTGCATCACATGCCACATAATGTCCGGCAAAGATGTTTTTCTGCGTCGCATGGATCTGTGCGTAGCCGTGATTGTTCAGCACAAAGATCTTGATCGGCAGGTTCAGCCGGTGGATCGTTTCCAGCTCCTGTATGTTCATCTGAAAACCGCCATCGCCATTGACGCATACCGTCCGCCGTCTGCCGCCTGCGAGACACGCACCGATCGTCGCCGGTACGCCAAAGCCCATCGAAGCCAGCCCCTTCGTCGAAAATACGCGCTGTCCTTTTTTCACACGGAACGTCTGCATCGACACGTCGATGCACGTGCCGGAGCTTCCGGATACATAGATATCCTCTGCCGTCATCTGCTCCGTGATCGTATCCAGCAGTGCGTAGGTATTGACCTCCTCCGTCTGCGCCCAGTAGCTTTCCTGCACGATCGGATATTTCTCCTTCATGCGCCGCGCATAGGCAAGCCACTCCGCATCTTCGCGCTTTCGGATCAGATCCTTGTGCGCAAGCAGGCATTCGATAAAATCCTTCGCATCCGCACACACCGGTATCTGCGGTCGGACATTGATCTTTTTCAGCTCGTTTTCATCAATATCCACCATGATCCGCGTCGCAGCTCTGGCGAAGCCGTCAAAATTGTATCCGGTCTGCAGCAGGTTCATCCGCGCACCGATCGACAGGAAAAAGTCTGAATTTTGCTGTACAAAGTTCGCATAGCGCTGTCCCATGCCGCCCGGTCTGCCGAAAAAGAGCGGATGCTCCTCACCGATCAGATCAATGCCGTTCCATGTCGTGAGCACCGGTATCCCAAGCAGCTCTGCCAGCTCCTCAAACTGCGGGATCGCGCCTGCAAGACGGATACCGTTGCCTGCAAGCAGAACCGGTCGTTTGGCACGGTTCAGAGCGTCGATCGTCTGCAATATCTGCCGCTCCAGTGTCTCCTGCGCGGCTTTCACATGCTCCTCGTCCTGCTGCTCCGGCTCCCAGCCGACCAGCTCCTCCTCGTTGATCTGTGTCGCCTGCACATCGAGCGGGAGATCCAGCCACACCGGCCCCTTTCTGCCGGTCGTCGCCTCATAGACCGCGCGATCCAGATGATACCGGATCGTACTCGGATCCGTCACCATCACGGCGTATTTTGTGACCGGCTTCACAATGGATATGATATCCAGCTCCTGCATTCCCTGCTGCCGGATGCCCTGATCGCGGATCTGATCTGCGATCTTGACCTGACCGGACAGCACGATCATCGGCGTGGATTCCACATATGCCGCCGCCACTCCGGTCAGCGCATTCGTTCCGCCGGGGCCGGTCGTCACCATCAGAAGCGACGGTTCATTCGTCACGCGCGCATAAGCCTCTGCAGCGATCGCGCACGCCTGCTCGTGCAGACAGACAACGTATTGTATCTTTTCACTGTTTCCGAGCGAATCGTTCAGATGCATCGCACCGCCGCCCGGCAGCATGAACATGTGCTTCACGTTCAGTTGTTCGAGATATTGAATGACATAATCAGACAGCTTCATGTTCCTTCTCCTCCTCTGCGCGCAGCTCCATATCCCGATTGATCAGATACAGACCGTTTTGCTGGATCACCTCGAGCACCTCCACCTTCTGCTCATCCGTGAACGGAAAGCTATCCACTGCCTGTACTGCCAGCGTCATATATTCATTGATATATCCGGCAAACTCCTCCGGCTTGTAATGATATCCTCTCGCCAATTCCAAAAGGCATGCGATCTTATATACAGACTGTATCAGCCCTGCCGCCATACCCTGCACATCATCCTGCATATACATCCGCAGGAAATCAACCTGCCCCTGAAACTGCTTCATACGCGCTTCATAGGAGGAATACATCGGCAGACTGGTCGTCTCATCCATAACGGCTCCTGCCTCCAGCGTACCCTCATCGACCATCTTTGCGATCTCATCTGCCAGCACGGACTCCCGCTCCCAGATAAGGAGACACGGCTCCTCCAGATAATCTCCGCGCTTCGTCATTGCCGCACACCACCACTCGTGCGGATAATACTGATAAAACACGTTGTCCTTATATGCTTCGTACTGCAAGACATCTGCCTGCAAAAAAAGCTCCCGATTCACCGTAAAGCCGGACAGATAATTCTGGGTCAGATAGGATCCCAAAAATGCATCCAAGCCCTTTTTCCGATACTTACGTTCCGTAATATTCGCATTCTGATAGGTGCTGCGCACACGCGCAACTGCCAAACCCTCCGCATGCTCCAATACGCTCAGATAATGCGCCAGCGAGCTTACGATCACATCATCCTCATCCGATACGAGCATCACATACTTTCCATGTGCCATCTCGATCGCATAATGCCAGTTGATCGTACCGTTTGGAAGCGTGCTCGGATGGTCATGATAGATAAATCGCGCATCCATCAGCTCCGCCGCCTTGGCATACTCCTCTGCATAGGTCTCACCGTGCTTGGACACCGTCACCTCGATCTCCGCGTCGTACGTCATTTCAAGCAGATTTTTCACACGGTCTGCCAAAAGATATCCTCGATTATACGTCGGTATCGCGATCGTCAGCAGGACATTGTCGGTATTTCGTCCCTCTGGTGTCAGCCGGTACGCGTGCTCCTCCTGCAGGATCTGCGACAGCCGCTCCTTGTCCGCTTCACTTCCAAACACGGCATGCGGCAGATAGACCGCAGTATTTGCATGAAAATACTGCTGAAGCTCGGCTTCATCCGCAAACATCGTAATATGCTCCATGTATCCTGCCAGCTCCGGCACCTTGTAAAAGGAAAAGCTGCGCGCCCTGTCACGGCAGACTGCATATACCTCCCGATTGCCGGTCTCCACGAGCAGCGGGCGGAACTGGTTCCAGTTCCAGTCGAGCGTTACAGCCACCGCTCCAAATTCCAGCTCTGCCAGATTCGGCTCCCGCGGTGTCCGTACCAACTCCTCCATGGAAAATGTCCCGCGGAACTCGCACAGCTCCTTATCAAACATGTAGTACACGCCATCCTTATACGGGATAAAATCGATCACACAGTCCTCATACGCACAACTTTCTGCCGCTCCGGATGCCGCATACGTTTTCTGAAATTCCTCCTCATTGCCCTGCATATAGCAGGCGTAGATATTTTCTATGATCCATTCACGCTCATAGCCCTTGCAGTAGGCGAGCACAAAGGCTTCCAGTGCTTCATCATATGCCCCCTGTGAAAACCTGCCGGCCGCATAGTCCAGCAACTGCTTCTCATCCATTCGTTTTCTCCTTTTCTGCGTCCAGCCGTTTCCTCTCCTTCTTTGCATACGGCACGATCGTTTCCTTTACCACTCCTCGGATCTCCTCGCTCGCCACCGCGATCGAATACATCATAACCTTGCCCTGCTCTGCGATCTCCAAAAATTCCGCATCCTGACTCTCCTGCATCTGATAGATAAGCGGGCGCATCGCATATTCCAGCGCTTTCAGACTGTCCGTCACGGTCTCTGCCATATAGTCGATCTCCATATACTGATTGGCCTTCTTGATCCGCTTGAGCGTCTTTTGCAGCTCTTTTTCTGACTGATTGGATGTTTTTATGTGTTTTTCGAGCCGCTCATAATCCCGCAGACCGGATCTCGCCCGCTTTGATACCTCTTGCAGCTTCTTATCGGAATCTGCGAAAAACCGGAGTGCCAGCTCCCGATCCTCACCGGTAAAGATCCGCTTGACACGGTCAACATGCCACTTCACGTTATAGTCACGTTTGCAGTACTTACGGATCGCTCCCTTTAAGGTCATGATCTTACTTCCATGAATGAGTGCACCGCCCTCGGTCGCATCGATCGTCGTGATCGTTTTCCATTCGCGGATGCATTTCTCGAACCAGTCCAGATAATGCTTAAAGTCACCGCGCGTCAGCACCTTGCCGCCGTCGATCGCCTCAACCTCAAAATATTCACCGCTCTCCGTGTCGATCTCGTCCATTTTATCCTGAAACGTACCGTCTGCATGTGTCCGGTTGCCGGTCATGGCGAGATCCTGTCCGACCAGAATGATATTGGTTGCACCCATCACACATGCGAGCGAATAGGCTGATGTCGCAACCGAGCCTCCGGTCACGAGATCCGTCAGCATCCGGTTACAGCCGTGCTTCTCACCCAGCTCGGTCAGTATCATGTTTTCAAACATGGAACCGCTGGCATAAAAGAACTTTTTTCCCTTATGCATGTCCATCGGATCCGCTGAAACACCGGTCATCGTCACCATTGGAACCTTCGACAGATCCTTATGATCAAACAGCAGCGCCGGCTTTAGTCCGTCCACGATCACAAAAAAATTCGGCACGATACCGGCATTGAGCAGCGGCTTCATCGCCGTATCCGTCGCGATGATACATGCCTTTCCGACGGCTTTTTTCAGCTCCATGATATTTTTATTGAGCGACGGTCCTGCAGACACGATGATCGCCGGTATGTCAGACGGCAGGATCCCGCGCAGATCCTCCACGTTATAGCCCTCGTACAGATACGGCAGATTGTGAAAGGTGTTTCTCGCCGTGATATCCGTATAGCGCAGGGTCGTTTCCCAACTGACCTCTATGGTATCCAGATGCTTGTGCAGACGCTTGACAAACGCCTCCACCTCCTTCGGGAACAGCTTCGCATAGTTGCCCGACAGGTAATATCTGAGTGAGGACATATTGTCCACAGAGATAAAATAATAGAAAAAAGCATCCTTTTCCGAGTCATTGATACCCTCTACGATAATACCGACCGGTATATCCTTCTGGAATAAAAAGGTCAGATCGACCTCCTGCAGTGCGCGGCGGAACAGCTCCGCAGACGGCTCATAGATCAGGATATTCGACGTTTTCGGGGCTTCCTCCATGATCCGTTTCAAGTGCATACCATTTCCGACACCGATCACAACAATGGGGGTGTATTCCTCCATCTTTCCCTGCTTCGCGAGCCAGCGTTCTACAACTGCCGACGGCGCATATTTTCCGTTCAGATAATAGGGCTTGCCGTCCTGCACGACCTTTAGGATCGTATCGCCCATCAGGCTTTCCTCTGCAATGACATCAAAATTTCTCTTTTTTCTCACCTTCGCGCCAAATATCGCCGCCCATGCCGGATATTTCTGCTGCAGGGCTTCCATGTTTTTCTCAAATATTTCCTTATTCATCGGCTCCCTCTTTCTGCACTTCCGCTGCGATATAATCATAGATCTCCAACAGTCCGTACCGTAATACGTCCAGCAGGAGCACCGTGTCCTCATTTTCGATGCCGCTCAGGATATCTGCCAGCGCCCGCATGATAAATTCCTGATCGAGCTGTAGCGCACCCTCGGCTGCCAACTGATACAGCGTCGTGATCATCTGACTGAGAGAGGGGATATACGCCCTCATGTCGTCGATATAGGCTTCGCCCGCTTCTATCTTATCCGCGATCGCTTCCACGGTCGCGATATGCTCCTTCAATAATTCCGGAAAATTGTCCATGCTGTCCTCCTCACACGTTCCTTTATGCAGCATGGTCACTCTCTCGCAAGTATCCTTTTGGGAAAAATGTCGATCTATTATTAGAAAATAACCGTTATTCCTCCATGAATATTACATAGCGTCCATGCTAATCTTTGAATTAGATCTCTCTGATACAGTTCTAATTTTACTGATGTAATCTATATCGGCTATTTCGGGAAATACATTACTTTTTTCGGGGAATCTCGGGTGAATTATCTGATATGATTCCTGACATCCAAGATAACGCTAAACAAAAAGAGCTAGAAAATCGCCCTTCACTTTTTATCAGAATGGCAGTGATTTTTCTAGCTCTATGTAATGTTTCAGATTATTTTTCTCCCTTTAGTACCGCAAGCTGCGCTTTGAGCTGGTCGATCTGCTTCTGTTGCTCAACCAGTTCTTTCTGATACTCCACGATCTTTCGCCGGTTTTCTGCCGCGCACCGCTCTTTTCGCTCATACTCCTCACGCGCTCGACACTGCTGCCGTATGATATCATCCTCATTCAGCTTGTACATTTCTGCTGCCGCTTCACTCAGAAACTCATTTTCCCATATTCCTGTCATGCGAATCTCCTCCCATGTCGTGGATTTGAACAGCTTCGCCCAGCGGTCGATCTCATACCTCCGATCCTCCTCCGTCGCCAGTTTGATCTGATTCAATTCTAACACGTGAAGCTGTAACTTGTCACTATAAATGTGATGATTCCGGACATTCATCATCTGATATTTCGCATAAAATTCGGGTTTCTCGGGGAAAAGCGTGTAGTCCAGTATCCCAATCTGGATCGCACGACTGGAAACCGTATATTCCTCTCCATGATACAACTGATCATAGGTACGGCAAAGATAGCTAAGCGATCGATCCGTCCAGTTTTCCTCGTTCAGCACCTGCATTTCCAGATCAATATTGACATCACCGTTTAACTGCACGTAAATATCCATGATAAAAGTCTTACTATCAATCTGTTCTCCGAGTCTGATCGGATTCCGGATCACCACATTTTCGATTTCCTCCTGCCGTAGGTTCAGTAACGAACCGATCAGCCCCCGCAACACCCGCTCATTTTTTTGCAAAATCGCACGAAACATATAATCATTGAGCATCGTATACGGAATCCGCCCCGTAGCATGGCGATAAATCTCCTGTGTTTCTTTTTGTTTCTGTTCCATAAAATGGCTCCTCCTATGTAATCAGATGCAATTTGCACCCATAAAAAACGTTATTTTGCATTTTTAGGGAAATCTAACAAAAAAGAACCAAGTAAGAGTTATCACTACTCAAAAAGTGTAACACCCTGCGACAAGAAATACAATTAAAAATCTATAAAAAAATTCTAAAATTTACAGAATAAATACTGCTCCCAACAAAAAAATGCCCGAACCTTTCGGTTCGGGCATTTTTTGTGTTGTCTTTGAACTCCACGTTAAGTACGGGATTACTGCAGT
>CAZERX010000018.1:0-16253 GCA_964515045.1 uncultured Eubacterium sp. | reverse complement strand
TTCACACAAAAAATATGTCGTTCATACAAAATGAGTTGAAAAAATGATGGCTGGCGTATACGCTGATAACAAAGGGGAGCTTGTTTATGAAGCAGAAACGCAAGTGGTCATTACGGAAAAAGATAATTGGAATTGGTTTGCTGATAGCGGTGCCGATTCTTGTGGTGCGCTATCGGGAGCAGGTGTTCATGGGATTATTTGTGATCATTTATTCCTGCATCCGAGTGGTGCCTTTGGTGCAGCCGCTGGGCGGTCAGTACGCCGGATCATATTATGTGGAACACATCAATGCATCAACGAACATGCTGGATGAGGATGAGTATATACATTTGTGGGAATGTGATACGCCAATCGGCGGACTGCTATATCGTTATTCGCTTGAGGATGGAGCGAGTGTGCTTCTGGCAGGAGGATATTATGCTGTTTGGGATTATGTGCTGGACGGAGATTTGGTATATTATAAGGGTCGCGATGGATGTCATGTGCGGAATCTGCAGACAAAAGAGACTTGGCAGATCGCGGAGGATGATCCAAGGTATGAAAAGCTGCAGGCGGATTTTGCGTGGGATGCTTATAGCGAAGACATATGGGAAATGTGTGAAAAGGCAGAGAACGCATTGGGAGAGCGCGGATATGCCGATTTGGGGGTCTACGCATCACATTTTGCTTGGTCTGACGGAGTATATGTGGGGATTGTACAGGTTCCGTTAAATTCGTACTATTCAGATACGCGATTGAAGCAGGGTGATTTGCGCTACGACATCCTTTTTTCCTACGACCCCACCGCCGACCGATGCGAGATCCTATACCAGTCAAAAAATAACCGCACGCGCATCATCGGATACCAAGACGGAAACGTGTACCTGTATCAGCGCGACCGCATTTTTTGCAAAAACCTAGAGACCGGAAAGCAGGAGATCCTTGCGTGGCTGCCGAAATCGCTGACGTATACGTTTGACTGGTGGGAGGATCAGTTGATCGTGATCGACCACGAAACGAATGAGCTGGTGGAGGTGCTGGAGATCTGAAAAACGTGAAAACCGCTCTGTCGCCGCGAACGTTGTAAAATCCGTCGTGTTATGCTATACTCGTGGTAGTTTTTGGAAAATGGAGTGTAGCATGAGGATAGCGATCTGTGAGGATGACAGGGAACAGCGGGCAGACATCCGTCGGGTCTGTGAAACATATTTTCAGCAGTGCGGCGGGGAATGGCATTGCACAGAATATGCGGACGGCGAGTCGCTGCTGCAGGATCGTGCAGCGGACACGGATGTTTTGTTTTTGGATATCGAGCTTGGAGATGGGTGCGACGGCATTGCGGTCATGAAGGAGCTGGAGCAGAACGAGCATGTAAAAAAGATTGTTTTTATCTCCAGTCACCATGAGGGCGTGTGGGATTCCTTCGGATGGAAAACGCTGGGCTTTGTGCGGAAACCATTCCATGAGGATGAGATCATGCACTGGCTCAGTGTTGCGCACCGTGAGCTTCAACCGACACAGCAGTACGAATTTCATACAGAAAAAGGTATCCGGCAGATTGCAGCCTGTGACATAGAAGCCCTTCTCGCAGAGGGAAATTATGTGCGTGTGGTGACGGAGCAGGAGCACTACTTTGTAACCGGAACACTCCGGCACTGGATGTCACAGATGCAGAAAACGGATATGTGTCAGATCCACAGATCCTATGCGGTGAACCTGTCGGCGGTGGCAGCCGTGCAGGGTGAGGTTCAGATGAAAAACGGCGCATGCTATCCGGTCGGCAGGGCTTATCGGAAGGAGCTTTTGGAGCGTTATCGCGGATTTGTCCTGCGGCAGACGAGGGAGCGGTTGTGATGAGTGACGGGATCTATGCGTTTTTATATCTTTTTCTGGAGATCATGAACGGTCTGGCGGTATATTGTTTTTTGCTTCGTGTCTTTCATTTTACGCGGAGCAGAAAGCAGGTGGCGGCAGGTGTTTTTTTGCTGCTCCTGATGCTGCTGGGTGTGTGCATGACGCGGCGTGAGTCGGTGCTGAATCTGGTCGCGTTCGTGTGCGTGCTGGTGCTCACGCTTGCCGGAACGAAGTTGTCCGTGCGGCAGGGCATTCTGCTGTGTCCGCTGGTGTATATCGGGACAGCGATCATCAATACGTTCGGGTCGTTTTTTCTGGCATGGCTGAGGGGATGCACGCAGGCTGAGATCATCGCGTCGCACGGCTGGACGCTCGTGTCGGAGTGTACGGCGATCCTTGTCTGTCTGTGTGTGCGGCTGTTTGCGCGGGGACAGACGGAACGCGCACTTTTTCGTATAGATGCAAAAAAGTATGTGCTCCTCTGGATCGGTGTGCTCGGCTGCGGATTTCTGATCGCGGCGGCGCAGTGCGAGGAACAGGGGATCGTGCTCGGTACGGAGCAGATGACACTGGTCGGGCTGCTCGGTTCTGCGTTCGGCGTAGTGTTCCTCGTGGTCTGCATCTGGCAGATCTACACTTATAATTATAAGGAGCGCGTGCAGCAGGAAAATACACGGTATGAGGACTATCTGCGGATGCAGGAGCAGTATATCCACATGCTGATCGACGCAGACGCGAACATGAGAAAATTCCGGCATGATTTTCGGGCACATGCGCTGGCGATCCGCGGACACGCAGAGGAAAAAAAGGACGCGTGGCTGTTATCGTATGTGGATGAGATGATCGGTGCGTCGGATGCTGACGCGGGCACGCGGTATACGAAGCTCGCGGCGTTGGATGCCATGATACAGGAAATGGTCGCCTTGGCAGCAAAGGACGGCATCTCGGTGACATGGAAGGGAACACTCGGAGCTGTCAGCGGGATCCGTATTTTTGACCTGTGTACGATCGTGTCGAATCTTTTTATGAATGCGATCGAGGCGTGCAGATCCGTTTCGGGCGAGCGGACGATCGCGGCAGAGGTTTACCGCTATGAGCAGTCCGTGTACATCAAAATGCAGAATAGCTGTCCGCCGCAGACAGATGGCGCGGGCGGTCTGCGCTCAAAGAAATCCGATACCAGAAATCACGGACTCGGACTTGAAAATGTGAAAAAAGCAGTCGAAAAATATCAGGGCACGCTGCAGCATACCTTTGACGGACGAAGCTGCACAGTGGAGGTACTGCTGCTGGAAGTGTATGGAGTCTGACGAGTGAAACAGTGAAAAAGGGCAATGACGCGTCCAAGTGACCGGTTGTTGCCCTTTTTATGTCTATAAATTACTATAAAAAACAACAAAAAATGCGGGTAGTGTGAAAAAACGGACTATGCTATAATATGAAAAAAAGTGGAGGACGTGTCAAAATGAAGCAGAAAACCTTAATCCTTCTGCTGTGTGCGGCGATCGTGACCGGCGGCTGTGCACAGGGCGGGAATGATGGGCTGGAAGCTCCGCAGGCAGAAACCGCACAGCCGGAAGCGGAAACAACGGCATCGGCTGCGGCAGCGGACGCAGAGGATCTCGCAGATATCATACCGGACGAGATCGTGACGTTGGATGTGTATAGCCAGCTCACTGATTTTCAAGGGGAACAGACCGGCTGGTTTGCGAAGGAATTAGAGGATCGGTTCCATGTCAGACTGAACTTTATCTATGACGGCAGTGACGATTTTTATGAGAAGCAGGCAGCCGCAGGCGATCTGGGTGATATTGTGATCTGGGGAACAGATACCGACCAGTATCATTCGGCGATCGACGCAGGGCTGTTATTTGACTGGGAGCAGAACGGTGTGCTGGAGCAGTACGGAAGCTACATGGCAGAGCACATGTCAAAGGCACTGCAGAAAAATAAAAATAATTCCGGCGGTCATATTTACGGCTTCGGCTATGACGTGGCGACCGAAAGCGGGGAATTTGGCGATTTTGATTATCACCCCGATATCCGCTGGGATCTGTATGAAAAGATCGGAAAACCGGAGGTCAAAGAGTTAGAGGATTATGTCGGTGTGCTGCAGCAGATGAAGGAGATCTGCCCGACCTCGGATTCCGGTCAGGAGACCTATGGTGTATCGTTATTTCCGGACTGGGACGGAGATATGGTCATGTTCGTAAAATCCACCTGCACGAACTTTTTTGGCGTGGATGAATTTGGCTTTGGATTTTATGATGTGGACGACGGCAGTTTTCAGGCTTGTCTGGATCAGAACGGCTGCTATATTCGGGCACTGCGGTTTTATAATGAGCTGTACCGGAATGACCTTTTGGCACCGGAGTCCAGAACGCAGGGCTATGACGCGGTCGCAGAGGATTACGCGGACGGCGCGGCGTTCTTTTGTATCTTTGGATGGATGGCAGCGCCGGCGTATAATAGCGCAGAGCACGTGGCAGACGGTAAGATGATGCTTCCGTTAGCCGCAGAGGCTCAGGACACGCTGGTTTACGGACTGAATGAAAACGGCGGAAACCGTGTGTGGACGATCGGCGCGAAAAATGAATATCCGGAGCTTACGATGGCGTTGCTGAACTGGCTGTGCACGCCGCAGGGACGGCTCATCATGGAATACGGTCCGAAGGGGATCTGCTGGGATTATGACGTGGACGGAAATACCTGTCTGATCGAAAATGCGCCGTGGCCGGAGGACTCCGGTTATGAGGGAACGTGGGATGATGGAACGCCGAAGTTCAATAATACGACGCTTTCCATCAATACACAAAATCCGGATTCCAACGGACAGAGCTTTAATTCTGCCTATTGGCCGAATGTGCTGGAGCAGACGGTCAGCGAGATCGAAGGACGCTGGCGGGAGGAATACAACGTATCGTCCATCCGTGAATATCTGTCGGATTTTACCTATTCCGTTTCCAAGCCGAACACCTATACGGCGAGCGGAAAATCAGACGCGCTGCAGGAAAAATGGGATGTTGTGGCAGCCTGTATCAAGGAAGGCTCATGGGATGCGATCTACGCAGACTCCGAGGAGGAATTTGACCGGATCGTAGCGGACATGTGCGAGAAGGCAGAGGCAGCAGGCTATGAGAAATGTATCCGGTGGTGCGAGCATGAGGCTGGACTTCGCAAAGCGGCAGAACAATAAGGAGGAAGCGATAGCTATGAAAAAGTCAAAGATCAAAAGGTTAGGGAAAAAAGCAGGGATAAAGATCGGGATCGTATATAAGCTGATTGGCATGTCGGTATTGCCGGTCATGGTGCTGGGTATCATCCTGACGGCATACGGCGAACAGGCATTGAAAAAAAGCATGAAAAGCGAGATCAATAACGGCTTGAAAAGTGCGGCAGTCGCCATTGAAGGAGCGTATGACGCGGCAGGAACGGGCGATTTTACACTGCTGGAATCCGGAAATGTGATCAAGGGCACGTTTTTGGTGAACAATAATTATAATCTGGTCGATAATCTGAAAAATAATTCCGAAATGGAAGCGGGCGTGTTTTACGGCGATGAGCAGATCGTTACCTCACTGACGGATGGTGACGGAGCGCGTCTGTCAGACGTGACCGTCAGTGATGAGGTCAGACAGGCGGTGCTGTCTGAGGGAACGGAGTATTTTTCGGAGAATGTGCAGCTCGGAAATAACACCTATTACGGTTATTATATGCCGATCAGAAATGCAGACGGAAGCGTAGCGGGAATGATATTTACCGGAAAGGAGAGCGCTTCTGTAAAAAAGGTGCTTGAGCAGGAAACCACCAAGATGATCCTGATCAGTGTGCTGCTGATCGCCGTGGCGGCAGTATTTACCGGAATCATGGCGATCTCCATCGTGAAGGTCTTAAAGCTCACGGTGAACTCACTGGGAAAGGTGGCAGACGGAAATCTGACGGAGCAGAAAATGAAGCCGGTGAAGCGCAAGGACGAGATCGGAGATATGCTGATCGGTATCGATCATCTGCGCACCTCGCTTCGGGATGTGATCGGAAGTATTCGGCAGTCCTCAGATATCTTGAACAATTCCGCAGACGGCTTGGAGGATACCGCTGTTTCTACCAGTGAGACCTCACGAGAGGTAGGAATCGCAGTCGAGGAGCTGTCAAAGGGCGCAATGTCGCAGGCTGAGGAAACGGAAGCAGCCATGAACCATATTGATCAGATGGGAAGCCGGATCGAGGAAATGGTAGCGGACATCCAACTGCTGACGAAGGAAGCTGAGGATATGGAGCGCACGAGCAGTCAGGTACAAAAGATCGTGACGGAGCTTAGCGCGTTTACGCAAAAGACCACGCAGGCAGTCGAAATGATCTCTGCACAGACGCAGACGACCAACCTGTCTGCACAGGAGATCCAGAAGGCAGTCGAGATCATCCAGTCCATTGCAGAGGAGACCAATCTGCTGTCACTGAATGCGTCGATCGAAGCGGCGCGGGCAGGAGAGCAGGGCAAGGGCTTTGCCGTGGTCGCAGGTCAGATCCAAAAGCTCGCCGACCAGTCCAACCAGTCTGCCACGCAGATTGAAAGTGTCATAGCCGTTCTTCTTGCAGATTCGCAAAAAACGGTCAATACCATGGATGAAATGGTAGAGATCGTAAACGGTCAGCAGGAAAAGCTGCTCGAAACAGAGCGCGGCTTTATCAAGGTCAACGAGGGCATACAGGAATCCTTGGATAAGATCGAGGGCATCCGCACGAAGTCAGAGGTCATCGACGTATCGAGAAAACAGATCATGGAGGTGATCTCCAATCTGTCCGCCATTTCAGAGGAAAATGCGTCCGTTGCATCTGAAACGGCGCAGGCAGCGAACAATCTGAACAAGGTCGTGCAGGATACCTCGGAGGAAGCCGTCGCACTGAAAAAGCTGGTGAAGGATCTGGAGGAGCAGATCGATTCCTTTGAAATGTAGTACATAAAAATTAGAAAAGAACGGCAAACCGAAGCTCCACC
This sequence comes from uncultured Eubacterium sp., assembly GCA_964515045.1. Taxonomy (GTDB): domain Bacteria; phylum Bacillota; class Clostridia; order Lachnospirales; family Lachnospiraceae; genus W0P33-017. Next base: position 9,424 of record CAZERX010000018.1, on the reverse strand, counting down.
CTTGCGCCGCCGTTTTCTGTATTGGAGAGTGTGAGGCTGCCGCCGTGGGCTTCGGCGACGGTTTTTGCGAAAGAAAGACCGATGCCGTAGTGCGTGCCGCCGGTGCGGCTCGCATCATCCATGAAAAACTGCTCCGTGCCGTGCAGTAATGCCGCGCGGCTGAAGCCGCAGCCCGAATCCTCGACGAGAAAGGTCAGTGCACCGTCAGCTTCTGTGGCGGTAACAGTCACAGAGCCGTCCGTGCCCGCGTGCTCGATGGCATTCTGGATCACGTTCATCACGGCGCGCAGCACCTGATCGTATACGAGTGTGACGGTCGCCTGCCGGATGTTTTCCTGCCAGTGTACCGTTATATGACAGACCGCAGCAAGTCCCGCGGTCTGTTTTTTTAATGCTTCGATGAGTGTGCGGATCGGTACGGCTTCGGCGGCTGATCGTGCAGCTCCTGCCTTTGTGACAGCGATGAGCTGCTGCACATAATCCTGCATCTGCAGGGCGCTGTCCGTGATGTGTGAGATCAGAGCACGCTGTTCGTCCGTCGGCGCGGTCTCGGACAGAAGCTCGGCATTCCCGCGCACGATGGTGAGCGGTGTCTTGATATCATGCGCCAGCGCAGACATCTGACGGTTTTTCTCCTGCTCGGCGCTCCACTGCTGCTCCAGCGAGGTTTTCAGCGCGCACCGCATATCGTCGATGGATGACAGACAGTCGCTCAGCTCGCGGATCTCGGAGTCGGATACCTCGTATTCCAGCTCCTGATCGCGAATGTGCCCGACTGCCTGCATGAGCGGCAGGATGCTCCGCTTTAATTTTTTTCCGAAACGGACGGAGGACAGCACGATGATCAGAATGCCGCCGAAAAATACCAGAAGCGGCAGGAGTACCTGCGGGTTTGGCAGATGCGCGCGCAGGAACGCAGACCGGTACTGCGTGATCAGACGGTATTGCAGGACGACCATTTCATCGTTCCGCTCGATCGTCTGATAAAAGTAACGGTCGGAATAATCGTTCCCTGTGGCAGCAGCCCACGCATTTTCTGTGAAGGACGCAGGCAGATCACCGCCGAGTACAGTGCCGTCCGCAGAGAAAATGACGTATCGGCAGAGCGGCGGGATCAGCTCCTCCGTCACGACAGCGGCAGTTCGGATGTCATCTGCCGCGGCACGGATGTCCTGCTCCGCCTGATTCGCGGGATAGATGTGTCCGGTATTTACGAGGAGCAGGAAGCAGAGCACAGCACCCGCGCCCAGCGCACACAGCTCGCTTAGGATCATCAGTACATATTGCAGAAAAACGCCGCTCAGCGTATTTTTTTTCGCTCTTTTTATTCTGACCATTTATATCCAATCCCCCAGACTGTTTTGATCGGTGCGCAGTCGTAGGCTGCGAGCTTCGACCGGATGTTTTTCATGTGTGTGGTGATGGTGCTGTCGCTGCTCTCACTGTCATAGCCGAAGATCTGTTCTAAGATCTGCTCCTTGGAAAAGACCTGTCCGCGGTTCCGCGCGAGAAATTCGCAGATCTCATATTCGGAGTGCGTGAGTGCGAGCGGCGCTCCGTCGATCAGAAGCTGCTTTTGCGATAACTGAAAGCAGCAGCGGTCGAGCACCAGACGGACGGAATGCTCACGGTGCTCCCGCCGCAGGTGTGCCGTGACCCGCGCGCGAAGCTCCATCACGCCGAATGGCTTAAAGATATAATCGTCTGCGCCGAGCGAAAGACCGCTCACCAGACTGTTTTCCTCTGTTTTCGCCGTGAGAAAAAGGATCGGGCAGTCCACGAGTGTCCGTATTTTTTGGCACAGCGTAAAACCGTCCGTTTCCGGCATCATCACGTCTAAAAGGATCAGATCGTAGTGCGGAAGCTCCTCCATCCGAAGCTCGGACGGATGGCTCACGGTTGTGACGGTGTGACCGTCTTTTTGCAGGATCGCAGCGATCATCGTAAGGATCGCGGGATCATCGTCTACGGCTAAGAGATGTGCCATCGTTGGATCCTCCTTCTCATGTTCATTGATCAGCCAGCCGTTTTCCTTCAAAATGTGCTGCCTGCCATACATAATATATCACACTGAGCGCGGTAAAGATAGCGCAGAATGGCAGGGCGGCAGTTAATTCCATGCGCGCGGCGCGGTCGCCGGCTGCTGTCAAAAGATAGGCGGCAGAGATGCGCGCCGGCCATGTGACGAACACATAGCGCCAGAGCCGGTCGCCCATGCCGGTGAGAAACAGTGCACTGACCAGACCGGAGACGATCCCTGCGCTGACGGCTGCACTTTTTCCGAAGCGGAAAGCTGCCGCAAGAAACCATGGATAGAGCGGGATCCCGCAGAGCCACAGGAGCAGCGCCGCTGTCAGACACTCTGCCGGAGCTTTGCCGAAGCCGATCGCGAAAACGCCTGCGGTGAGCAGGAGTGCGCATAGGGCAAGGAGCAGCAGGAGCACGAGCTTTGCCGTGAACACCGCCGCCTTATATCGCAGGGTGAGCACGTTCTGGAAGCCGCCTGCGAGCTGTTCCTGCTCCGCCACACCGGCAGAAAAGATCCCGATGAGCACCGGATAACCGATGCCGACCGCTTGATAAAATGCGGTGAGCTTTGTCATCGGATCCCACGGCGAAACGGCGTAGTAGGCGAGAAAAAGCCCTGCGGTCAGGATCGGGATCAGTATGTGCGCAGGCAGGAGTGCCGTGTGTTTTGTTTTCAGAAGCTCAGCACAGAGCATGTGTCGGATCATTTAACACGCCTCCCTTTTTTCAAAATGGATCAGACCAAGGCTCGTGAGTGCGATGCACCACAGCGCGGATATGCAGAGCGCAGGGAGCAGGTTGTAGGCAGCAAGGAACGGATGTCCGGCTTCCGCGTGCAGACCGTTCGGCAGGATATGGAGCAGCGGGCACATCACACGCATGGGGAGTGCGGAGGGGAGCACATACCAGAGCGCGGTCTGTGACAGGATCGTGCCGCCGACGGTCAGAAACAGGCAGACGAGAAGCTCTGCGATCATGCCGAAGCGGTCACTGAGATACAGGAATAACGGCAGCTCCCAAAGCTCCGTGAACGTGAGCAGCAGAACGGCAGCAGCCGCGCCGCCGAAGGGCACGCGCGTGGACAAAAGAAGCCCGCCGAGGGATGCACAGACGAAAAGGATCACATTTGCGCCCAGCATGGAGAGGCAGAGCATCAGGAGCTTGCCGAGGAGCAGCCGACGTTTGGCGGTCGGGAGCGTCAGCAGGTGATAGCCGTTCGTCCGTTTTTCCTGTGCGACGGAGAGGTGGCAGAGCAGCGCGAGCAGGATCGGCAGCAGCAGGGTATACCACCAGTTCCAGACGCTTTCTGCGAAGCTGTCCGGCATCCCGAGTGTCAGCACGAACGCCAGCGCACAGGTGATCAGTGGAAATACGATCGGCAGCCGCCGCAGACCGGAGCGGCGTGTCTTATAAAATTCAGCGGATAGGATCTTACGCATGGTATTCACCTGCCTTTCCGTTTTCGCGGATCACCTGCATGAAAAGTGATTCAAGCTGCTGTCCCTCCGGCAATGCGCCCTCATAGCCGAGCCGTCCGTTCGCGATGATACCGACCGTATCTGCGAGGAGCTGCACCTCGGATAAAATGTGGCTGGACAGGATGACCGTGATCCCGTGCTCCGGAAGGGCGCGGATCAGAGTGCGAAGCTCGCCGATCCCGACCGGATCCAGTCCGTTCGTCGGCTCATCCAGAATGAGGAGCTTTGGTGCACCGAGCAGAGCCATCGCGATGCCGAGCCGCTGCTTCATGCCAAGGGAAAACTGACCTGCCTTCTTTTTGCCGGTGTCGGTCAGAGAAACGAGGGAAAGGACGGTGTCGATCCGTTTCTCATCCGCGCCGAGCAGCAGTGCGCGTACCTTTAGGTTTTCCCGCGCGGACAGGTTGTCATAGACCGGCGGATGCTCGATCAGCGCGCCGATCGAAGCAAGACAATTCCTGCTCCACGGCTGTCCGTCGAAAAAAAGCTCTCCGGCAGTCGGTCGCAGCATACCGGTCAGCATTTTTAAGGTTGTGGATTTGCCTGCGCCGTTCGGACCGAGCAGTCCGTAGACCGTTCCCTTTTGGACGTGGAGCGAGAGGTGATCGACCGCCCGCTGTTTCTTGAAATCCCTGCAAAGTTCATTCGTATACAGTATGTGTTCCATGATGCTTCCTTCTTTCTTTATCTGATGAAAAAAGCATAGCAGGGAAAAATAAAGATTTTATAAAGGATTTTGGAAAGTTTTATTCCGAAAAAGAAGTCTCCTGCGCGATAAAGTAGCAGCTAACTTGAAAAAGTAAATTCTGGATTTAGATAACAAAAAATAATATTTATACTCCTTATTAAGCGTGATATAATTGCTATGTGTATTTTTATTACAGAAAGAAGGTGCCCTTATGGACATGCAGGAATTAAAGAGTTTGATTTATCAAGGCGAAAAAGTTGATATAGAGTGTAAAAAGGCAGAGTTGAGTGTGCCGAGATCTGCCTATGAATCATATTCTGCTTTTGCAAATACAAAGGGTGGTTATATTATTCTTGGTGTTAAGGAAGATAAAACCAAGACAAATCCGGAGGAAAGATTTGTAATACAAGGAATAGAGAATCCAAAGAAGCAGATGGAGGATTTTTGGAACACGATCAATAGTAGTAAGGTCAACGTAAATATTTTGAAGGATGAAAATGTTTTTATAGTTGAAGAAAATGGGGTTAGTCTGATTGTAATGCGGGTTCCAAGAGCTGAGTTTAATATGCGTCCGGTGTATGTGGGAGAAAATCCATACAAGGGTACTTATAAGAGAAATCACGAGGGTGATTATCATGCTACAGAGCATGAAGTCAAGGGTATGATTCGAGACCAAAATCCGGATGGTAATGACAGTATGATTCTTGAATATTACACCATGGATGATATTGATAAGGAAACACTCAGAAAGTACCGTCAGATATTTGAAATCAGAAATGAAGGACATGTATGGAATCCTCTGGATGATAAATCATTTCTTGAAAAGCTGGGTGGATACAGAAAAGACAGAAGAACCGGTGTAGAAGGGCTTACGCTTGCCGGACTTATGATGTTTGGAACTGGTCAGGCAATCAGAGAAGAATTTTCCAATATATTTATGGATTATCGTAATGAAACAGAGGTAACTGTGGATGTTCGCTGGAACGACAGGATTACCTATGATGGTACATGGGAAAATAATCTTTTTAATTTCTTTTCAAAGGTTACGCCGAAATTGACAGAGGATTTGCCAAAGCCTTTTAAGCTGGAAGGATTACAGCGTATTGATGAGACACCGGTTCATAAAGCGGTGCGGGAGGCTTTTGTTAATCTTATTATCCATGCGGATTATTTGATGGATGCAGGAACACTGAAGGTTATAAAGAAAAATAAGAGCTTTGAATTTACGAATCCGGGGATATTAAAACTGCCGATAGAGGAAATCTTTCATGGCGGTAATTCAAAACCAAGAAACCCACATATGCAGACCATGTTAAGAATGGTTGGATTTGGTGATAATGCAGGTTCTGGATTTCCAACGATTCTTGCAACTTGGGAAGCGGAGGGATGGATGAAACCGAGGCTCATAGAGAATACCAGCTTGAATCAGGTAACACTTGAATTGCAGATGAAAAAGGAAATAATTGTTGAGGAGCAAAATAACTTCGCTCAAAAAAATGAGCGGAGTTTGAGCGAAGTTTTGAGCGAAGTTTTAACAAAAAAAGATTTTGATAAGGTATTGCCTATCATACAAGTATTAGAAGAAAAAGGCTGTGTTACACCGAAAGAAGCGGAGAATGTGTGCGACAGATCTGCGGCGACTGTAAGAAGATACTTGGGAATACTGACAGCAACCGGTATAGTAATAGCAGAAGGAAATACGAACAATAGTATTTATCGGGTTGCCCCGAATGAATGTCCATAGGGGGGAGGGCAGTTGATAATGAAAAAAACCGAAATGGAACAATACGCCACCCTTATTACAGCTTTGTCGGCAAAATAGAACTTCCCGGCGAATCATGTTTTTTATCACACACAAGCAAAGCCTCCTGTGCTATACTGGAACAGAGAAATCTGCTCGTAAGCACAGGAGGCATTTGTTATGCATAAAGAACTGACTAGACAGAGCGTCGTGATAAAGTGCAGCCTTGAAGCATCCATCATGACCGGAAATTATGAAATGTATTACGCGGCAGGTCTGCTGGCGAAGCTCATGGGTCGTGAGATCGAAGCGGACATCCGTCCGGACGCACTGCACACGCTAGTCCACGGTTGGGTTGATGAATTTTCACCCGCGGACGGACACGAAAAGCATCTGGCGCATATGCTGAAATATTATCACCCCGACCCCGATCGTTACGACGGGGAAATGGCGGCACTTCTGCAGATGGGTCTGCATGAACCACATCTGTGGGAGCGGATCGTGTAGCCACTAGGTCGCAAGATCAAGCTGCTGGATCGTACCCATGCCACCGTTTTCGTACAAAAACATACCGGTCTGACGCACGACGGCGTTCGTCTGATTTTTTGCATTATTGATGGAAAAATCCGTGTTCTGCGAGCCGAGACAGATCGCGCCGATACCGGCTTTTCCGAGTCCGACGAGCTGATCCCTGCCGTCCTTATCCTTTGTCCAGATGAGGAGCTGATCAAAGATCTCATCTGCTTCGTCGATCCATCCGTTTCCGTCACTGTCATATTTTGCGAGATCCGCAAACCCATTTCCGCTCATTGCGCCGAACAGCTCGCTGCCGTCATTGATGATGCCGTCACCGTTTTTGTCGAGCGCGAGAAAACCGCTGCCCGCGCCGAGCTTTGCGATCTCCTCGTCGTGTCCGTCCGCATCCAGATCAAAGAAAAACTTCTGATCCTGCACATCTGCGGCGGGCGAATCCAGATTGATCACGAGCGGATCTAATAGCCGCGGCGCACCAAAGTCGATCGCCGTGGACGCATACTGCGTGAACGAACGGCTCATCGTAAGCTCCGCATTGAACGTGATCTCGCGTCCGTCGGAGGTTTTCACCGTACCGGTCGTTGAAAACGAGGTCGTTTCCTGCTCAGAATAATAAAACTCGGACACATACTGACCGCCGTAGCCCTGTACAGATCCGTCGGAAGCAGACAGGCTGTTCAGATCCAATTTTCCCATCCGTCCGCCCTTGCCGAGGACGACATTCAGCAGATAATTCAGTGTCTGCTCGCGGATCTTGATGAGATCCTGCAGACGGTCTGCCTGCCGGATGCGTCGGCTGCCGGAAACACTCTGGCTCCGTTTGAACTGCTGCAGCAGGTCATCCACAAAGTGCCGGTTGGACTGCGTTTCCGTATCGGATGCGCCGCCGAAAACGGTTTCTGTTGTAGTGTTTGAAACGGTAGTTCCGCCGCCCCATGTGGTCAGTGACTGTGCGGAAAGTGAGCGGGAGGCGTAGGTGCGGCTTCCCGACATGCTGATATTACTAGACTGGATAATCAAAACATCACTCCTTCTTTTACTTAATAGAATGTCTGTTTATTTTGATTACGTCCCTGTGAAACAAAATAAATGAGAAATTATATAGCTGTAAACATTTTATCCGGATAGTTACTTTATCGGCGCGCCTGCAGAAAATGTTTAGCAGGCGGGTATAAAAAGTCATGCCCTGCACACACTAGCAGAAAAAAGGCAGGGAAAAGGAGCATGATGAAAAATGATACGCTGCCGCCGGAGAAAAAGCGGCAGCAGAAGGAATACAATGATTATGTGAAGCAGGTCACGCCGACATACAGTCTTGCCGGAAATATGGCGAAGGCGTTCGTTGTGGGCGGCTGTATCTGTACGGTCGGTCAGATCATCATAAATATCGCGAAAGCGTGCGGAGCGGATGAGGAGCTGGCACCGATGTGGTGTACGCTCGTGCTGGTCGCCCTCAGCGTGCTGCTGACCGGCTTAAATATCTATCCGACCTTTGCAAAATGGGGCGGCGCGGGCGCGCTCGTTCCGATCACCGGCTTTGCAAACGGCGTGGCGGCATCCGCGATCGAATTTCGCAGCAGTGAGGGCAACGTGTTCGGCTGCGGAGCCAAGATATTCACGATCTGCGGGCCGGTGATCCTGTACGGGATCTTTACGAGCTGGATCCTCGGCTTGATCTACTGGCTGTTTTTCTGACCGTTCATGTCCTGCAAGCTGTAACGGACAGCGGGATCCGCAGAAACGCCGTTCATATTCTGCAGGCTGAACGGCGGCTGCGGCTGTCCGCGCAGGCAGTTCATGTCCGACAGGCTGCAGGAGCGTGTCGGGTCAGACGTGATACCGTTCATGTTCTGCAGGCTGAGGCTGGTGTGCGTATTTTTCATAAAATAAAGATCTCCTTTCATATGCATACTGCATCTACGAATCAGTATGCAGAAAAGTACACGCACTTATGCGCAAAACGGCTTGACTTTTTTCGGATCATGGATATAATGAGTCATGTGGTCTGCCACGGATCACACAAATAGATAGGCTAGGGGTGTCCCGCAAAGGGGCTGAGACGAAGAAACCCTCATTACCTGAACCGGATCATACCGGCGTAGGGAAGCAGGAATTGACGACATGCAGACGGCCCGATGTACAAAAACCGGTTAAGGACGGCGCGCATATGGTCAAAAGTTCAGTAAAGACCCCTCCTAAGAAAAAGGAGGCTTTTTTTATGTGGAAAAATGATCTGACAAGGCGGCTGATCTTTTCGGCGATGGCGCTCGCGCTCGCGACCGTCACATCCATGATCAAGCTGTTTGATGCACCGATGGGAGGCTCTGTGACGCTGTGCAGTATGCTCTTTCTGTCACTGATCGGCTACTGGTACGGCACGAGAGCCGGCATTCTCGGCTGTGTGGCATACGGACTGCTGCAGCTTGTTATGGGTCCTGTCATGCTGACCATCCCGCAGGTGCTGACCGATTATGTGTTCGCGTTCGGCGCACTCGGACTGTCCGGAATCTTTGCGGACAAAAAGAACGGCTTGCAGAAGGGCTATCTGCTCGGGATCTTCGGGCGCTGGGTGTTCTCCTTCCTGTCCGGCTATTTCTTTTTTGCAGAATATGCATGGGAGGGCTGGAATCCGGCAGCGTATTCTGCCGCGTATAATTTCAGCTACATTGCGGTCGAGGGCGCGGTCACGCTCGTGATCATCTCACTGCCGCCGGTGAAAAACGCACTGGCGCTCGTGAAAAAGCAGGCACGCGGTATGCAGTAGGCGACCGGACATCAAAAATTAACATTTGATACGCGAAAAGCGGCTGTGAAAACGTTGTAAATCACAGCCGTTTTTGTTATACTTGGAGTGATTTTAAGGTTTGTTGAAACAGTAAAGGGGGATATCGATGGCAAAATGCTATGAGATGGAAGCAGCAGAACGCGAGGCGAACGAGATCGCGTTCCGTTTTC
>CAZERX010000017.1:0-16789 GCA_964515045.1 uncultured Eubacterium sp. | reverse complement strand
TTGAATCACTGACCGGATATATGTTAGAATAACCTCAATACCGTGACTTATCGGAGGAGTCTGCGGTGTTGGGGTTATTTTTTATGTGATAGGAAATTCCGTTGAAATTCCCTATCACATAAAAGCACTTCGTGCATAGATGCGCAGCTACGCGCGCGGAACAAAAGCTGTGCGATACAGTAAATTGGAACGCGAGAGTGTGCGAAGCACACTTTTGTTCTTGCCCTCCATATATCATATCGGAGGCAGATGCCCCTTTATTTTAACGAAGAGGAGGAAATGTGAAATGACAATGTGGATGGAATTGGTGATTCAGAGTATCGCACTGGGAGTGGCACTCGCGATGGATGCGTTTTCGGTGTCGATGGCGAACGGACTGAACGATCCGAATATGAAAAAGAAAAAGCTGTGCGTGATCGCGGGAACGTTTGCGGGCTTCCAGTTTGCGATGCCGATGCTCGGCTGGTTCTGCGTAACGACGATCAAGGAGCTGTTTTCAAAATTTGAGATGTTCATTCCGTGGATCGCGCTGGTGCTGCTCGTTATCATTGGCGGAAAAATGCTGCTTGACGGCATCCGCGGTGATTCGGACGATACGGAGGTGAGCAGCGAGCTTGGTGCGAAAATGCTCATTTTACAGGGCATAGCCACCTCGATCGACGCACTGTCCACCGGTTTTACGACAGCCGAGTATTACATATTTGAGGCGTTTGTCTCCTCGCTGATCATTGCAGTTGTGACATTTTTTATCTGCGTGGCAGGTGTTCAGATCGGAAAAAAATTCGGCGTGCGGCTCGCGGGCAGGGCACAGATCCTTGGCGGTGTGATCCTGATCCTGATCGGATTAAAGATCTGCTTTATCGGATAAATTATTAAAAAATTCGAAAGAAAATAAAAAGATTCTAAAATCTGTTTACAAATAAAAAAGATGTGCTATGATTAGCATATCTTTTTTTCGTACAAGAAACCTCTGTCAGTCAGCAGGGGATTCCCATAGTAAGGCAGCCGGTCTATGGAGGTATCGGATTGTCTGAAAAGAAAATTATCGGTCTGTTTGGCGTGGGTCAGACAGATATCTGTATTTATGTCGCGTCCATTTTGCAGAACATGGGTGAGCATGTGTGCGTGATGGACAATTCCTATGAGCAGGCGATGTATTACTGCATCCCGCATCCGGCAGAAAAGCTGCTGACCATCACCTACAAAAATATTGATTATGAACGGCTGGTGCCGCCGGAGCAGTGGCAGGAGAAGGACTATGATTATCTGCTGGTGGATCTTGGCATGTGGCCGGCAAAGGAGGCATTGGAGCAGTGCAGCGAGATCTTTCTCGTGATGGATTGTGCGGTGGCTCAGATCGTGCGCTATCGCGAGCTGATGAAGCAGGTGAGCCTGCCGATGCACGTGATCCTGCGTGATGTCTGTCCGGAAGCCGTCAGTGCCAGACATATCATGGCGATGCTCTGCGAGGAAAACTGCTTTATCTCGGACAGCTATGTGCTGCCGCTGTGTGAGGAGGATGTCGCAGGCAGGCTCGGTATGCAGTATCAGGGGTATCGCAGCTTTTCGTATCTGTCACTGCCGTTTGAAAAAATGCTCATACGCATTTGCAGGGAGCTTGCAGAATGTGAGTCGTCCGTGATCTGGCGCAGCTTCAAGCGTGCGCGTCGGGGGGAATGCGCATGAAGATCGTATTTTGGGGCGGCAGTCACCGGTGCGGAACGACCGGAAGCATGGCTGCGGTGGCGAGCTATCTCGCACAGCAGGAAAATTACCGCGGGATCTGCGTCCAGCCGAAGGAGAGCGGCAGCGATCTGGAACGCTTTTTCAGACCGTGGGAGGGCAGTATGGCATTCCGCGAGGAGAGCACCTATTACGCGTTAGAGGGCATGGATTATTTGATCTGGCAGGAACAGCATCACCGGCTGGATGAAGGGGTGATGCGTGAGGCTGCAGTCCCGCTGGCTGACGGGAAATTATTTTTCCTGCCGAGCGGGAGTCGGGAAAATTCGGGGCTGTATCCGGCGCAGACGGCGTTGCTCCAACAGCGGATCATGGAAAAGCTCGAATCCTTTGCGGAGCTTGTGTTTATTGATCTTGGAACGTCAAAGGATGCGGCGGCACAGCAGATGCTGCAGCTCGCGGACGTGATCGTGGTCAATTTTGCAGGCGCGCAGAAGGAGCTTTCGGACTTTTTCGGTCAGCCGTATCTCTGGCGGGAAAAGGTACTGTATCTTTTGGCAAATTATATGGACGATCAGGTGTACAATCGCGACAATCTCCAGCGCATTTACCGGATCGACCGTCGGCGCATCTGCAGTCTGCCTGCGAATGCCGGATTTGCGCATGCGTGTATGCACGGCAGGGTCGATCATTTTATCAGACACAGCGGAGGATCCTATACGCAGAGCCGGAATCAGGCATTTTTTGCGGAGCTTCGGCAGACGGCAAATCTGATACTGGAGGTGGCGGGCAGTGAGTGAACGAAGGCTTGAAATGGCTGCGCACGGAGCGGCGGATATTTACAGTCTGGAAGCGATCGTGCGGCGCGTAGGTGAGCATGTGAACCGGATCCTGCGCGAAAATCTGTACGAAATGAAGCTCGATGAGCGGCAGCTAAACCGTCTGTCGCGGCAGAAAAAGGAGCTTCGTGAAAATCTCCTGCGCTGTGGTGTCGGAGACGCGCTGGCGAAGGCGTATATGGTGGAATTTATACAGGAAAGTCTGCTCAAGCTGTTCCATCTGAACGAGCAGACGATCGACGAGGTATTTTATTATCGCGAAAGTGCCGGAAATCAGCCGGAATACCAGTTTGACCGGCTGTTGTACCTGTATCGCAGGCAATACGATAAGGACGCATTCAGTCATCTGATCGAGGAAAACGGTCTGCTTTGTGCAGGAAGCTGTGCGGTCACAGCACAGGAGCTGGGGCGTGTGTACCGGCAGAGGATCCGTCCGTTTTCGTTCGTGGAGAAGCTGGAGCTTCTGTCGCAAAAGGTATACAGCGCATATAAGGGGCTTGGGATCATTGATGAGCTGCGCGACCAGAACATCGACGGCGTGTCCGGCGGCGTATCCGGCGCGGCGGGAGATCTGCACAGCGTTTGGATCTTTTATAAAGGACGCAGCATCCATCTGTCATTTTTGGACTTCGGCAGTGAGAAGGAGCTGGAACGTATCTGCCGCGGGATCTGCCGCTACGAGCAGCCGGGTGAGCTGTCGCGGGCGCGCGGTTATCTCGTACATGAGATGGCAGATCATTCGCGCGTGGTCGTCGTGCGGCCGGATTTTGCGGAAAGCTGGATGTTTTTCGTGCGGAAGCTGGACGGCGGTTCAAGGCTCACGCTTGAGGAAATGTACACGCAGGAGGGCGCAGAACAACTGATCGCGCTGCTCGGATGGCTGATGAAGGGCTGCCGCGTCGTCGGTGTGACCGGAATGCAGGGCTGCGGCAAAACGACGCTCCTGATGGCGCTCGTTTCTTATATCCCGCCGGAGTATACGCTGCGCGTGCTGGAGCTTGCCTTTGAGCTGCATCTGCGCAGATGGTATCCGATGCGCAACATCGTGACCTTTCGGGAAACGGCATCCATCGGCGGCTGGGAAGGACTGGAGCTGCAAAAAAAGACGGACGGAGCCGTGAGTATCATCGGAGAGGTCGCGTCTGCCAGAGTCGCCGCATGGATGGTGGAGAGCGGTCAGACCGGTGCATTATTTACGCTGTTCACGCATCATGCGCGAACGACGCGCGCACTGATCCTGTCGCTTCGGAACAGTCTGCTTCGGGAGGCGGGCTTTTCCAATGAACGGATCGCGACGGAGCAGGTCGTGAATGTTTTGGATTTTGACGTGCATCTGCATATGGATCGTTCCGGTCAGCGTTATATCGAGCGCGTGACGCAGATCCGCGAACAGCCGGATGCGCCGCAGGGCTATGAGCTGGTGGATCTGATCGTATATGAGGAGGGCGTTTACCGCCAGAGACACCGGCTGGATGAGGAAACGCGCCGCCAGATGGAGCGGTGGATGAGCGACGCAGAGAGAGAGGAGTTCCGCAATGCAGATATTTAATGCAGTGCTCAATGTGTGTATGCTGCTCCTGTGGAGCTTTGTGTCGTATCGGCGCAGATGCCATGAGAAGGAGCAGCAGCTTCTCGCACAGCTTGAGCGTTTTCTGGAGCAGCTTGCAGGCAGCTATGTGCGCTGCGGGGATATGAGGGAGGCGTTGGAGGAATGTGCGTCAGCGTGCGACGGTGCACTGCGCATAGAGCTGCAGCGTTTGCAGGATGCGCTGTCACCGGATACACGGATGGATGCGGATGGATTTTGCAGGCAGCAGAAAAATACCAGCCTGCTGCTGCTTTACTCGCTCTGTGACACGGTGCGCGTGTTCGGAGACATTGAGAAGGACGGAATGTCGCTTTTTGTACAGAATATCCGCTACATCAAGGAGGAGGTGCGGATGGAGCTTCTGCGCAGGCAGGAGGGGCATTATGCGTTTCTGGGGCTGAGCGCGCTCTGCGTGGTGCCGTTTTTTGTCTGCGAACCGATCCGGCTGTGGAGCACCTCGGTCAGTCAGACGCTGCAGCGGTTCTATACCGGAGGCTACGGCTTTGTGACGCTCGTGGTCTGTTTTCTGCTCGGCGTGTGCTGTCTTTGGGGTGTTCAGGAACTGCAATACCCGCAGATGCCGTCGGGAGACCGTGATGCGCTCTGTGAGCGGGTGCTTCGGATCCCATTCATCGGAAGGCTCATTGATGCACACATTTTTTCGCATTACAGCCATTATCTCAAAAAAAATGAACAGTTGAAGGTGTTGCAGGGCTTTGGGAATATCCGCGAGTTTCTGGTAAAAAAACTGCTGTCCGCAGGTGTGCTGGTGCTGCTTACCGGTCTGCTCCTGCTCGGCGGCACACTGGCAGGCGGGATGCGTGGGACAACGCGGCTTGGAGCGGTCATTTTTCTGCCTGCGTCGGCGCTGCTTGGTCTGATGCTGCCGGAGCTTTGGGTTGCCGTTTTGCAGACGCGCGTGGCGCAGCAGAAAATGGAGGAAACACTGCGTTTTCAGACACTGATCCTGCTCGTTATGTATTACAGCCGGATCACTGTGGAGGAGATCCTGCAATGGATGGAACGGTTTTCTGTCGTGTTTTCACGCGCCCTGCAGCGGGCGGTGGATGATTATTCGTACCGCAGGCGGGAGAGTCTGGAGCATCTGAAGGAGGAGCTTGCCTATGAGCCGGCGAATGCGCTCGCGGACGCACTGCTCGTGTGTGATGACCTTCCGGTGGAGCAGGCATTTTTTGACCTCGCCGGATCGCGCACCTATAATATGGAACAGTTCCGGCAAAGGATCTCGGATATGCAGCGGGAAAAAGCGGCGGTTGCGCGTGTGATCGCATTTCTGCCGTTCCTGTCCGTGCTCGCGCTGCGGCTTGTGATCCCATTCGTTTTGGAGGGGCTGGCGCAGCTTGGGAGCTACGCGTAAAGCGGTAGGAGCAATGACAACGACAATGACAAGGAAAAGGAGGATCTTATGGAAAACAGCTTAAAAGGGCTGATGTTAGCAGCCGGTATCATCATTACCTGTATCATCATCAGTCTCGGATTTTATATTGCAAGAGAGGCATCGGATACGGCGAGCAGCGGCACGCGGCAGATCAGTGAGCTGCAGGAGGAGTTTACCGATGCATCCAAAACCATGTATGACAATACGGAGGTGTCGGGCAGTGAGGTCGTGAACGTCATACGAAAATTTCAGGATGAAATGCTTGGGATCTGTGTGCAGACCAAAAAGACGACGACCTATTATAACTACCGGTTCAGCGAATCGGACGGCAGTCTCGGACAGCAGGCGGCGACGGATTATAAGACCGCGCAGAGCGCAACGAGCGTGAATTATATCAATCCGACCGGCAGATTTTTAGGAACCGTGGTGCGTGATGCGAATGGTACGATCACCGGACTGTATTTTCAGCAGCAGTGAGGAGGCAGGATGGAGCATGTGACGGAAGCACTGTATCTTTCGGCGGCAGCAGTCGTATTTGCGTTGGCGGTCAGTGTGATGCTGTATGTCGGAAGCTGTACGGATGAACTGTTTGAAACGACCATTACACAGGGCATGAGCAGCAGTCTTTTTTATGAGGAGCAGTCAGATGAATGATATTTTTGGAAAGATATGCAGCATTTTTCTGGCAGTCGTGATCTTATTCGGGATGCCGCTCATCTATATGAATGAACGCGCAAAGACCGCAGAACAGCTCTATCTTTTGACGGAAAGCACGCATTTTGTGGACAGTGTGTGCAATACCGGCAGTATCAGTGCACAGATGCTGCGCAGTCTGTATGCGTCGTTGTCCGAACGATCGGCGGTCTATGAGGTGGAGCTTTTGCACGAGCAGCCGGAGTATGTGCTGGATGAGGACAGCGGGACATATGCGCGCTGTATGACGTACCATGATGAGGACGAAATCTGGGCATGTGTGGAGAGCGGCAGGGAGTATCTGTTTTCACGCGGAGATTTTCTGCTGATGGTCATACATCGCAGGGCAGGCTTCGGGCTGTTTGCGGGCGATGGGGATGCGACGGTCAGCGTGCGTTACGGAGGTACGGTAAAATATGAGGCTTACTGATTATTGTCTGATCTTTGCGGCAATGTTTGTCTGTCTGTTTTTGGGGCGGGATCTTATGATCGCAGATCTTTGTGCGCGTCGGCTGACGACGGTCGCGTATGAGCGGCAGATGGATCGGATTGCGGAGGACGCATTGATGGATGTGGTGGAAACGCAGGGGAGAGACGGTGCGCCGATCGTTCGCACCGGACAGATCTATGAGCAGTACCGGCATTTTCTGTCATGTGCGTATGATCTGACGGAGGATGACTGCAGGGAGCGCGCATGGGAGGCGGTGACGCTCTGGGAGTTCTCACAGTATCCGTATGCGCTCACGGCGCAGGAGCTGGATGAAATACGGGATGGACTGGAGCAGCAGATAAACAGCCGGAAGCGCTTGCGGAGAGAGCTGACACATTTCGCGCTGGCATTTCCGTACCGGTCGGGCGGAGAATGGAGTCAGACGCTGTATGGATCGCAGCTTTTGACCGTTTTTGACCCGTGGGATGTGCACGCGGGATACGACCGAGCGGCGTTCAGCGGCAGCAGGATCGTAAAACTTACCGTTGAACAATAAAAAGAAGTGTGCTAGAATGAGCAGAAAGTGGCTCAGCATGGCTGCATGGTGGGTCGTATCATATTTTATATCATGGGAGGATGATCATTTAATGGAAAGTTCACAGATTGCGCAACTTGTGATCCTTGTTGTGCTGCTTTGCCTGTCAGCTTTTTTCTCATCTGCGGAGACTTCATTCACAACAGTGAATAAGATCTATCTGCGGACACTCGCGCAGGATGGAAATGCGCGTGCACAGAAGGTGTTGGATATTTGTGAGCAGTCCGGCAAGATGTTAAGTGCCGTTCTGATCGGAAATAATATCGTGAACCTGTCGGCATCGTCACTTGCCACGACGCTTGCGATCGATGTGCTTGGCAGCGTGGGAGCCGGTGTTGCGACCGGTATACTGACCGTGCTGATCCTGATCTTTGGTGAGATCTCACCGAAGCGTCTGGCGACGCACCGCGCGGATAAGCTGGCACTGCTGTACTGCAACATCATCTGGATACTGATGAAGGTCATGACACCGCTGATATTCATTGTCAACTGGCTGTCACAGATGTTTTTGCGGCTGCTCGGCGTGAAGCCGGACGAGGAAGTCCGTGCCATGACGGAGGAGGAGCTGCGCACGATCGTGGATGTCGGACAGGAGAGCGGTGTCCTTGAGGATCAGGAGCGCAACATGATCCACAATCTGTTTGATTTTGGTGATGATAAGGCGCGCGAGGTTATGATCCCGCGGATCGACATGTGCTTCATTGATGTGAACAGCACCTATGGAGAAATGCTTGACATCTACCGTCAGAGCTATTTTTCCAGACTGCCGGTGTATGAGGACAGTACGGATGATGTGATCGGTATTCTGAACATGAAGGATGTACTGGCTTATGAGGGCAAGCCGGAGGATCTTTCCATCCGTGCGCTGATGCGCGAGCCGTTCTTTACCTATGAAAATAAGAATACCTATGAGCTTTTCATGGAAATGAAGGAAAACGCCGTAAATCTTGCGGTCGTGCTGGATGAGTACGGTGTGACGGCAGGACTGATCACGATGGAGGATCTGCTGGAGGAGAGCGTCGGAGAGATCCGTGACGAATACGATCTCGACGAGGAGGCAGAATACGAGGAGCTTCGCACCGGTGAGGAATATCGTGTGAACGGTTCGATGAATCTGGAGGATTTCTGCGAGCTGATCGGGAAAAAATACGAATCCGAGGATTCAGACACGTTGGGTGGATTTTTGCTGGAGCTGCTCGGACATTTTCCGGAGGAGGGCGAAAGCTATGTCACAGAGGATGGTGTCCGGTTCCGGATACTTTCCATGGATAAAAAACGTATCGAAAAGGTACTGGTGACACTTGACGCTGTGCCGGATGCACACACAGAGGAGTAGACGACTGAGAGGTTATTATGTTTTTGGATATTATAATGGATACGCTGCATGACAGTATCCGGCTGCTGCCGTTTTTGTTTGTGACGTATTTATGTATGGAACTATTGGAGCATCATGCCGGTGACGGCTTGGCAAAAAAGATCAGCAGTGTGGATAAGGCAGGACCGGTGCTCGGAGCCGTGTTCGGCGTGATCCCGCAGTGCGGATTTTCTGCAGCGGCATCCAGCCTGTTTGCAGGACGTGTCATTACGGTCGGTACACTGATCGCGATCTATCTGTCAACCTCGGATGAGATGCTTCCGATCTTGATCTCGTCGTCCATACCGACGCTTACGATCATAAAGATACTTGCCGCAAAGGTGCTGATCGCGATGATTAGCGGTTATATCGTGGAGCTGTGCCTGCACCGCGTGCTGCATCGCACCGATGATGCGATGGACATCCACACGGTCTGCGAGGAGGAGCATTGTCACTGTGAGGACGGCGTGTTCCTGTCTGCCTGCAAGCATACGCTGCGTATCTTTATCTATATCCTGCTGATGTCGTTCGTGCTGAATCTTTTGGTGGAGTTGGTCGGACAGGATACCCTGCGCAGTATTTTTTCAGATCAGCCGCTGGTCGGTCAGATGGTAGCGGCACTGGTCGGAATGATCCCGAACTGTGCCTCCTCCGTGGTGATCACCGGACTGTACGTGGACGGATTGATCGGAGTCGGCATGATGATGGCAGGACTGCTCGCCAATGCGGGAGTCGGACTGCTCGTGCTGTTCCGCATGAACCGCAACACCAGACAGAATCTCGCCATTGCCGGAGCGATGTATGTGCTTGCCGTGCTGTGGGGATTATTGATCAGTGTTGTGATCGGGTAGAACATATAAGAAAAAAAACAGGGATCGCATCTGCAGTCCCTGTTTTTTTTGTTTTCCTGCTTTTTCAGAAATCAGCTTATACCTCTGCTTCGTCGTCCGTTTCTGCGTCTGCTTCCTCGGTCGTGCCGTTTTTCCACTCGTTGAACTTTTTCTCTACGAGATCGTAGGTGTCGGAGCAGAGAGAAGGAAGCTCCTTGCCCCATGTGCCGGTGGCTTCTTTATAGCCCTTCTTAAATGCTTCCAGAAGCTCATCAGCCTTGTCCGGATCATCACCGGCGAGCGCCTTTGCGAAAGAAAGGATACGCTCAGAGGTCTGCTCTGCGCCCCAGTAGCCGTCCTCAGCGACATCGCGCTTTGCCTGTGCGATCGTCTCTGCATCTGCGGTGAAATCGCCGCTTGCAAGGAACGCCCACATATCATCGGTCTTGGCGAGTGTCTGTCCCTGCTTGGTGATCATCTTTTCAACAAGACTCTGGAGCTGTGCGGTACGTGCCTCAGCATCCGCCTTGAGCTGTGCGATGATGGCTGCGTTGGACTTGCTGCCGGTTGTGGTCACGGTGTCCGTGGTGCTGCCCTTTTCATAGATCACGCCGCTCTCTGCCGCGAGATCAGCAGCCGTACCGGTGTTCTCGGCAGCGGTTGTATCAGTTGTAGTCTTTTCCGTCGTGTTTGTCGCCTGCTGTGTGTAAACGGCAGCAGTAGTTGTTCCGATTGCATTTACGCTCATAATCATACCCTCCGTGGTCATGCGGGCAATGCCCGAATTATTGTTACTGAAACATTTTCTCAATGGGAATCCGTTCCCAGTATTTCTTATGTACTATATCGGCGCGGAGCGGGAAAAAATAAACAGTAAGGTTGACTTTTTTTTGCAGAGAGGGTAACATAAGGGTTGTCGGATTGTATACAAAATACAGTAGACAAAATACATGGATAAAGGATGTCAGATATGTCGAATGTCATTCATCTGAAAGCGCTGGCAAAGATCAATCTCGGTCTGGATGTGATCGGAACGCGGCAGGACGGTTATCATCTGGTGCGTATGATCATGCAGACCATTGACTTATACGACTGGGTCACGATCAAAAAAAGTGACAGTGACGGGATCCGTCTGGAGACGAATCTTAATTTTTTGCCGACGGACGAGCATAATATCGCATACGAGGCAGCAGCGCTGTTAAAAAGGGATCATCCAAAGATCCGCGGCGTAGAGCTGCATATACACAAGTGTATTCCGGTAGCAGCCGGAATGGCAGGCGGCAGTACGGATGCGGCTGCCGTTTTATATGGAATGAACCGTCTGTGGCAGCTTGGGATCCCGATGCAGCGGCTGATGGAATATGGCTTGCAGCTCGGCGCAGATGTTCCGTATTGTCTGATGCGCGGGACTGCGCTGGCAGAGGGGATCGGAGAACAGCTCCGCGCCCTGCCGCCGATGCCGCCGTGTGAGATACTGGTGGCGAAGCCGCCGGTGAGCGTATCGACTAAGCTGGTCTATCAGTCGTTAGATGCGCTCACAGAGCCGCAGCATCCCAAAATCGATGCGCAGATCAGGGATCTTGAGCGCGCAGACCTGCGATCGCTCGCCGCACACATGGGAAATGTGCTTGAATCCGTTACCGTTCCGATGCATCCGCAGATCACGCAGTTGAAAGAGCTGATGGAGCGCGGCGGTGCGCTGGCGGCGATGATGAGCGGCAGCGGGCCGACGGTATTTGGCATTTTTACGGACAGGGATCAGGCATACCGTGTCAAGGAGCAGATCCGCCGCAGCGGACTGGCGAGACAGGTCTTTGTGACCAGACCCTTCAATAAGGAGAAAAAGAAATGACCGATCAGTTAGAGTTAAATATGGACGCGTACCTGCCGCTTCGGGATGTCGTGTTCAATACGCTGCGTGAGGCGATCCTGCGGGGCGACCTCGTGGCGGGAGAGCGGCTGATGGAGCTTCAGCTTGCATCCAAGCTCGGCGTGAGCCGTACACCGATCCGCGAGGCGATCCGTATGCTGGAGCAGGAGGGGCTTGCAATCACGATCCCGCGAAAGGGTGCGATCGTTGCAGGCATGACGGAGAAGGACATGCAGGATGTCTTGGAGATCCGAGAAGCACTGGAGGAGCTGTCCGTTCAGGTCGCCTGCGACAAGATCACCGAGGACGGTATCGCGCAGCTCCGCCAGAATATGCGTTCCTTTGAGCAGTCGTTAGAGAGCGGCGATCTGAAACGTATGGCTGAGGCGGACGTGGAGTTTCACGACGTGATCTATCGCGCGACAGAGAATCCGAAGCTGATCAGTATGCTGAACAACCTGCGCGAGCAGATGTACCGCTATCGTGTGGAATATCTGAAAAATCCGCATAACCATAAGCAGCTTCTGGAGGAGCACGAGGCGATCTATAAGGGGATCGTGGAAAAGGATAAGGACGCGGTCACGGCAATGATCCGCCGGCATATCAGCAATCAGGTGGATGTTGTGAAAAATATCATCCGCGAGCAGGAAAAGTAGCACATAAAAAAATGCATACGGCACACACTAAAAAGGATAGGACGATGTCTTATCCTTTTTTTCGTAAAAAAGGATCTTACTGGGAAAGGAGCGCATACATGAGCCATTACACCGTGACGACGGAGCTTGAGCATAATCAGGTGATCTTTGAGGAGCTGTTTTCGGACTGCGCGGATATCAAAATGGTGCGGATGCGCCTTGGCAGGGAGCATATGCTGCTCTGTATGGTTGCCTATATCGAGGTGACGGCTGCCGCAGGCTCCTACGGCGCATCGCAGATCGGCAGACTGCTCACGGCGCTGTCAGATGTAGAGCCGCAGAATGTGCAGGAGTATCTGCTGGACAATGGCAGGGGAATGACGGATGTGACCGCTTACACGGATCTGCAGGAGGCGGCGCAGGGGCTTCTGACCGGTGACATGATCCTTTTTGTAGATGGTGTGGATCGTGTGTTCAAGCTGCCGGATCAGGGCTATCCCAATATGGGTGTGCAGACGACCGATTCCGAAAAGGTCACGCGCGGCTCGAACGAGGGCTTTACGGATTCCGTCAAGACGAATACGGCGCTGATCCGCAGACGGCTCCGCACACCGGCGTTAAAAAATATCGAACAGCAGGCAGGAACACGGACGGCGACCCTTTTTTCACTCATGTATATGGATGGGATCGCGCGGATGGAGGTGCTGCATGAACTGCAGCGGAGGCTGCAGCGTTTTGAGATCGACGGCATCATGGACAGCGGAATGCTGGAGCAGCTCGCAGAACGGCACTGGCTGTCACCGTTCCCGCAGTTTCAGACAACGGAACGCCCCGACCGCGCCGTATACGCACTTTTGGAGGGGCGGATCGTGCTGCTCTGCGACAATTCTCCGGTCGCGCTGATCCTGCCTGCGGACTGCAATTCCTTTATGCAGACGAGTGATGATTACTATAACCGGCCGCAGATCGCCAGTCTTGAGCGAATCGTCCGTTATCTGGCAGCCTTTTTTGCTCTGTCACTGCCGGCACTGTACCTGTCCGTGATCAATTTCCATACCGGTCTGCTGCCAACCAGTCTGGTGCTGACCTTTGCACAGGCGCGCGCAGGTGTGCCGTTTTCCTCGCTGGCAGAGCTTCTGCTCATGGAATTTGGATTTGAAGTGCTGCGCGAAGCGGGCGTGCGCCTGCCGGGGACGATGGGAAATACGATCGGCATTGTCGGCGGACTCATCATCGGAACGGCGGCGGTGGATGCGGGCTTGGCGAGTCCGGTCGTGGTGATCGTCGTAGCGTTCACGGCACTGTGCTCCTTTGCCGTTCCGAACGAGGAATTTGCGAATGCGTTCCGACTGCTCAAATTTCCGCTCATATTCGCCAGTGCATGGCTTGGGATCTTCGGTTATCTCCTCGGGATGCTGGCGATCCTCATCCATCTGTCTGCGCTGACCTCGTTCGGTGTACCGTATCTGATGCCGTTCGCGGCGGCGCAGGCAGACAACGCACGGCTTCGGGATGCGATCCTCCGATTTCCGTTATTTCGACTGATCCGGCGGCCGTTCTATGCGAGAAAGGAAAACCGGATCCGCTTCCGGTGGAAAGTGCCTGTGGGGCGGACGGAGCACTGCGATGACGGAACGGAGGAACGCCGGAAATGAACATCAATGATCACAGGATCTCCGATCGTCAGCTCGGACGGCTGTATTTCTATGACCTGATCGCATTACCGTCACTGCTTCTGCCGCGTGTGCTTTCGACCGTTGCGGGAGCATCCGGCTGGCTCTGTCTGCTGATCGGGGAGGCTTGCGGCTATGTGGTGCTGACACTGGTGCTCGCATGGATGAAAAATATGCAGATGCATAATGAATGTAACAGGAATGTGCAGTATCCGGCTGTCCGGCGGATCGCGTGTGGGGCAGTCACACTGACCGGACTGGCTGTTTCGTTCGCGGCGGCAGCGGCAGCGCTGTGGCTGCTGTCACGGATCGTGTGTGTCTATCTGCTGCAGGGGATATCCGTGTGGCTCGTTCTGGTGCTTGCCGTGCTGCTCACGGCTTATGGGCTTTCGATGGGCTTAGAGAGCAGGGGCAGACGGTATGAGCTTCTGTATACGCCTGTGCTGGTGGTGTTTGTCCTGTTTCTTTTTTTTGCAGCAGGCGGCGTGAAGCCCGAACGGCTGTGGCGCGGGATGTTTTTTTCGCCGCTTCGCGTGCTGGCGGGCAGCGGTATTTCCGCAGTTGGTCTGCTTGTGAGCCTGTTCCTTCCGCTGTACGCCGGACGGACGGCGGGTACGGCGGGTGAACGTGAGCGGGCGCTGCGCGGCAGCTTCTTTCGGGCGGCGGTGCTGCAGCTTTTGTTTTTTCTCGTGCAGCTTGGGAATTTCGGCGCGCCGACGCTCGCGACGCTGGAATATCCGGTGCTGGAGCTTGGTGCAGCCGTTCACATGACGACCGGTTTTTTGGAGCGGCAGGATGCCGTGCTGTGCTGTGTCTGGCTGATCCCGCTTTTTGCATTTGCAGAGGACATGCTGTATGCGGCGGGGTGTTGTGCGAAGCGGCTCTGCCGAGAAACACGTCCCGATAAAAAATCCGATCAAAAATAACCCGAAAGGAGTGAAAACTTATGAAATGCCGCATCATTCCACCGGTGCTCACCGTGCTTCTTGCTGCGGCACTGCTCGGCGGCTGCGGGCAGCCGCAGCTAGAGGAACGTGCATTTCCGCTGGCACTCGCGGTCGCACCGTCTGATGAGCAGGGCATGTATGGATTTTCGTTCTTTTTCGAGGATACGGCATTGGCAGATGCCGCGATGTATCACAAGGATAACTGCTGTGTGACCGGCAGGGATTATGCAGATGCATATGAGTTTTTCTCACATGCGCAGGCGGCAGAGCCGGACGACCGGCAGATGCAGGCGATCATTTTATCCGAGCGGCTGCTTTCGGATCAGGAGTTTTTGCGGGATTTTATATCTGATGCCGTCACACAGCATCATTTTTCATGGAATACGCGGATCTATCTCGTGGGTGACGGTGCGGGCGGCGTGGATGTGCAGGCGCTGTCAGACGGAACGGGAGCGCATGTCGGCACCTATCTGTCTGATATTGCAGAGAACATGGAGCGGCACGGTGAGGGCAGCGTGCCGACGGTCGGAGCACTGTATCAGGAGCTGTTTGACCATGAGGGGGAGCTTGCGGTGCCGCTGCTGCAGCAGGGCGATATCGTGTATGTGAAGGGCTGGCGGACATTACCGGAATTTTCGACATGGACGGAAAAATGAGCGGAAGTTGAATATGCAGGTGCATAGCTGTCAATACTTATCAGCAGGAAAACAGGAAGAAACGTATAGGAGGATCGGAGTATGGATACAAAGAAACGGATCGGGAATGCGGTACTTTTTCTGGCGGCAGCCGTTCTGCTCGCAGCAGGTATCGGTATCACGGCAAGAAATTATGCATATGCAAAAAATATTGAAGCCGTCTCACAGAAGGTGCTGCGGTTTCATGTGATCGCGGAGAGCGACAGCGAGGATGACCAGAGGAGAAAGCTCCTCGTGCGGGATGCCGTCGGACAGTGGCTTAGCAGCAGACTGTCCGGCATTGACAGCCGTGCGGACTGTGAGGAGCTGATACGGACGCATGAGGCACAGCTCGTCGCGCTCGCGGAACAGACGCTCGCTGACGACGGCAGGGCACAGCAGGTGACGCTCCGTCTTGCGGACGTGGAATTTCCGGACAGGGTGTACGGAGATTATGAATTTCCGGCGGGAACCTACCGCGCGCTGGAGCTTATCATCGGGGAAGGGCAGGGTCACAACTGGTGGTGCGTGCTGTATCCGAACCTGTGCTTTTCCGGTGAAGCCTACGATGTGACCGGTGAGCAGGCGAAGGAGGAGCTGGCGCAGACGCTGAGCGCATCCGAGTATGAAAGTCTTTTGAAAAAGCATAAATACAAGCTGGGCTTTCGGTATTTTCGTTGACTCGGACGTAAAAAATGCTATACTGGAAGCAGAAGCATCGAATGGAGGAACACATGACAAAGGATGTATTGGTAACGGTTTCCGGCCTGCAGTTTGCGGCAGGTGAGACGCAGGCACCGGAGCCGGTGGAGGTCACATGTGCAGGCACCTATTACAAAAAGAACGGCAAGCATTACGTGATATACGATGAGATCATGGACGGCTTTGACGGCGTGACGAAAAATACGCTGAAGCTCCAGCCGGACTCGCTCGACCTCGTGAAGCGTGGTGTGAGCAATGTACATATGGTGTTTGAGAAAAATAAGAAAAACATGACCTGCTACAATCTGCCGTTTGGCAGTCTGGTGATGGGGATCGACGCGCGGACGGTGGAGCTTATTGAGTCGGAGCATCACATTCGGGCAAAGGTCAGCTACGAGCTGGAGATGAACTATGAAAAAATGGCAGACTGCGAGCTGAGCATCGACATCCGCTCAAAGTCCGTCGGAGATTTCCGGCTGGCATAGGACAGTCGGAGCGGGAGAGGAGAACAGATGAAGGCAAAAAAGGTCAGAAAAGCAATCATTCCGGCAGCAGGACTCGGTACACGGTTTCTGCCGGCAACAAAGGCACAGCCAAAGGAAATGCTTCCGATCGTGGATAAGCCGACGATCCAGTATATCATCGAAGAGGCAGTCGCCTCCGGCATCGAGGATATCATCGTCGTGACCGGACGGAACAAGCGCTCCATTGAGGATCATTTTGACCGCTCGATCGAGCTGGAGCTGGAGCTTGAGCGGAGCGGCAAGGCGGATATGCTCCAAATGGTACGTGAGATCTCAGACATGACGAATCTGCATTATATCCGGCAGAAGGAGCCGCGCGGACTCGGTCATGCGATACTGGCGGCGAGTCATTT
>CAZERX010000016.1:0-17015 GCA_964515045.1 uncultured Eubacterium sp. | reverse complement strand
TTATAAACATAACATAAGCGCCTGCGAAATGCAAGCGCTTAGTTAAAAAATTCATGGAAATCATAGAAAAAATTTATATTACAGCTTAAACTTCGCCGCCTGTGCTTCCAGTGCCTCGCTCATACGGATAAATTCCTTGGTCTTTCCGGTGCAATCCTCCACCATCTGAAGGAGATCCGTCATATTCTCACTCGCTTCCGTCGTTGAGGAAACGTTCTTTCCTGCGTCCTCCGCGAGCTTGACGATCGTACTGCCGACCTCGGTCTTTAAGCCGTCCAGTCTGCTCGTCTGGTCATGGATGCTGTCTGAAATATCAGAAACCACCTGTACCTCCGTGCGCAGTCCTGCGAAATACTCCTGTGTCTGCTTGAGCTGGCTCTGCTGGTTTTCGACCTGCTCACCGACAACCTTCATCTTGTCCACGTTCGCATTTGAGTTGTCGATCAGCTCATTGATCACATCCGAGATCTGCTTTGCCGCATCATTCGATGCCACGGAAAGATTGCGGATCTCCTCAGCAACGACTGCAAAGCCCTTTCCGGCTTCACCGGCTCTGGCTGCCTCGATGGAGGCATTCAGACTGAGCATATTTGTACTTCCGGCGATCGACGTGATGACATCCACTGCATTCTGGATCTTGACTGCGGAATCATTCGTCAGCTTGGTCTGTACCATCAGATCATCGACCATATGCGTCGTCTCGTCACAGATATTGACCAGATTATCCAGTGCTTCCAGTGCACTCTGCGCATACTGGTTCATATTGGTAATGGAGGTCTCCAGTGTATTTGCACTGGCAGCATTTTCCTCAATGCCTGCCTCGATATGATTGACCTTTTCCTCAGCCACGCTCGTCTCACTCGCCTGTGAATTGCTGCTGGTCGCGATCTCCTGCACCAGACTGTTGACTCCGGCAACGTTATCCGTCATGGTAGAAAACGTGCTGCTGAAATCTGCACTGTTTCCCTTGATGCTGCTGATGGAATTCTGCAGCTCCGTCACGATCTGACGCAGATTGTTCTGCACCTCCTGCAGACCGCGCGCCATATCGCCGATCTCATTTCCGTTTTTCAGACTCTTTGCGTCAAACTCCAGATTCAGATTACCGTCAGCAAGCTGTCCGGTATGTCTGGTCAGCTTCACGATCGGATTGCAGATCGTGCTTCCGATGATATAAACAGCGATACTGCCCGCAAGCAGGAACAGGATACTGAGCACAGCGAGCTTGGTCGCAAGCGCCGTCGTTCCGGAAAGCGCGGCATCCTTGTCGCCAACCATCGCAAATGACCACTGTCCGTCGAGGATCGGCGCATAAGCGATGAAATAATCCGTACCGTCAAAGCTGTATGTATCCACACCGTTTTCTCCGGTGATCATCTTCTGCTCTACGGCAGCCAGCTCATCGTAACGTGCATCCGCTTCGATCGCCTCGACACCCTCTGACGCTTCCTGTCCGGTGCTGCAGATGATGTCGTTCTGTGAATTTTCGACATCTGCATAATCCACGGCAGTCATTTTTGTTCCGCTCTGGTTAATGACAAAGCAGAAGCCGTCATTTTCCACATTGATGCCGTTTACAAGATCATTCAGCATGGAAGCATCCGTTACACCGGTCAGAACACCGACGACCTCGTGACTGTCATTGTAGATCGGCGCGCTGACACAGATCACCATTTTCAGATCGATACGTGCAAAAAGCACATCTGAGATATTCGGCACACCTGCCGCCGCCTGCTTAAAAAATGCACGGTCAGCCGCATTCGCCGTATCACCGGTCGTCGATATGACATCACCGACTCCGTGATCCGCGGTCTCATCCACATAGCAGATCTGGAAACGCTCAAAGCCGATACGCTCTGCCTCTTGGATCAGTATCGGCTGCTGGATGCTCCAGTCCATCGTCTTGACATCCTCACGGCTCGCAATATCCTCGACCTGTGAGATATACGTGTCGATCTGCTGCTCGACCAGCTTGGACGCATCTACGGCACGATTGCTCGTCTCCGTCATAATGTGTCCGTTCAGCATGTTCCGTACCGACAGGATCGTAAGCATCGCAAAAACAATACAGATCACTGCAACAAGCAGGATCGTACTCGCCAGAAGCTGGGTTTTGATGGATTTCTTTTTTCGTTTTTGTACACCCATCTTAGTTGCCTCCTTTTGTATGGTGTTTTTATTCATCCTTTTCCGTGATCATCGCAATGATCGCATCATAGTCCGAACCGATTGGGATCACATACGTGCCCGGCTGGATCAGACTGTCGTAGCCACCATCGGAAAGATAACGGTTAAAGTCCTCGGTATCGTCGATCAGACCTGCTTTTTTCAGTTTTTTACACACATCACCGGAATACTCGCCGCCGACAATGGAGATCTCTGCCTGCTCGACGACATCCTTTGCGGGCTTCTTGTCCGGCTCTGCATCCGCCTTATTCTTTGCTTCATCCTTTGCTTCTGCATCCGGTTCTGCCGCTGCAGGCGTATCATCCTCACTGCCGGCTTCTCCGTCATCCGCATCTGTATCTGTATCCAGATCTGCATCCGGCTCGTCCAGATCCACGGAATCTGCCTCCGGTGACGGATTGTCCGAGAGCTTGTCATGCTCCGGCAGCTCGTCTGCCATCACCATTCCAAGCTGCTCT
Organism: uncultured Eubacterium sp.; assembly: GCA_964515045.1. Taxonomy (GTDB): domain Bacteria; phylum Bacillota; class Clostridia; order Lachnospirales; family Lachnospiraceae; genus W0P33-017. The sequence continues at coordinate 14,370 of CAZERX010000016.1, read as the reverse complement.
GCACGCTCGCAGATCTCCGCGTCGGAAAGAGGTTCATTCTGATGCAGATGGAACGCGACCATGAGTATCAGTGTCGTAATGATCACACCGATCCCCATGCCACGCAGATAATATTTCAGCTTCATGCTTTCATTTCCCCTTTATACAGTTCTACAAACAGCCGTACCTCACCAATCCCCATGCCGAGATCGCGTGCGATATCCGTCAGATCCTCACCCGCGCGGTAGCGCTCAAGGATCGTTTCCTTGCCGCTCGGCTGCCCTGCGGCCGTCGGCTCCGCTGTCGTTTCCTCCAAGAGCTCCGCTGCCGCAACAGCTTCCGGATACTCAGTCTGTATCGGCGGCTCTGCCATGCGCTCCGGCTCAGTCTGCGGCATCATGGGCGTTGTCTTTACCTTCGGCATTTCCTGCACCGGAGCATATGCGGGTGCACGATGCACGGTCGGCTGTGCCGCAGGGATCCGCTGCTCTGCAAACTGACGGATCCGCTGATCCGCCTGCTTTGCCTGCGCACTCAGATCACGCAGCTCCTCCATCTGGATATCCAGCTCTGCCATGCATTCATCCAGCTCGTTATGCTTGTCTCCGAGCATACTGTACAGAAACGTTACCTCTTTATTAAACTTATTTAACTGCTCCATCGCGGACTCGGAATACTCGCTGATCGCCATGATCTTTTCGTTGCAGTCACGCTCCAGAATGCGCTGGATCTTATCCATGGAAAGATCCACTGCCTTATCCGCCATATCTGAGATCCGTGCGCTCGCCTGCTCCAGCTCACGGTTCATCACGATGCGCAGCTCCTCCTCACTCAATTGTGCCACGCGCGAGATCTCACTGGAGGACAGCTTTTCCGTGATAAAAAAGCTGCCGAGCAAAAATACGACTCCTATCAGTAACAATACAACCTCTACTGCTGTCATTGTGTTTCTCCTCTGTCTATACTGTCATGTCAAAGCCGCCGACCCTGCCCTTTACGAGCACCTGTCCGTCGTCTGCTTTTTCTTTCTTTCTGTCCTTTTTTTGTCTGCCGGAGCCGTAATACTGATTTTTGCCGCCGTCTCTGGCATCAAACCGGTATTCCTGCGCCTCCGCGTTATCCTTGTGATATACCTGCTTTGCCGCAGCCTCCTCGTGCTTCGTCACGGACTGATACGCCTGCTGATGCTGCAGCATCGGACGCTGATCCTCATTCTGCGCCACGTTCGACAGGCTCTGCTGGCTCTGTATCATACCACCCAATACGACCGGTCGTATCGACATATCATCACCTCTATATTTTCGTTAAAATACCCAGATAGTTACCCATGGTCTTCTGCATCTTGGAAAGCGCCTTTGTATGGAGCTGTGACACGCGGGATTCCGATACCTCTAACACGCGGCTGATCTCCTTCAAGGTCATTTCCTCGTAATAATAGAGCAGGATCACCTTGGATTCCTTTTCCGTCAGATGCTCCATCGCTTCCTTCAGCATTTCCTTTAATTCGTTCTGCTCGATCAGCTCCTCCGGCTGTATAAAATGCGAATTGCCGCGTGTTTCCATCGCGGGCTCGATCCCCTGCTCCACACATTCATTGAGCGAAACGACATTCGTGATCTTTAACTGTGACTGCCAGCCCAGAAGCTCCTCCTCCGTGAGACCAAGCTCCTTCGCCAGCTCCTCGTCACTCGCTGTATGTCCGGTACGCGTTTCGACCATGCGTATCGCTTCGTCGATCTTTTTCTGCTTCTGACGGACCGTCCGCGGGATCCAGTCCATTTTACGGATCTGATCCAGTATCGAGCCGCGGATACGGAGTGACGCATAGGTCTCAAACTTGACATCCTTTGTCATGTCAAATTTGTCGATCGCATCGATCAGCCCGAAAATACCATAGCTGACCAGATCCTCATACTCCACGTTATAGCCGAGATACATATTGAGCCGACCCGCTACCAGCTTGACGAGCGGTGCATATTCAATTATGATCTGTTCCCGCAGTTGCGGTGTACGCGTCCTGCGATACTGCTCCCAGAGCTGTTCCTTCGATAAGTCCTTCATCGCACCCTATTTCCATTCCATGTGCATCATCTGTCCTGATACTCGTCCAAAAGATCATCCTCCGACATCGTCATTTCGTCGATCAGATCCTCCTCAAGCTCCATATCCTCCATATCAGCCAACGGATCCTGCATGATATAAAAGCACCGGTCGAGCACCATCCGAACGATGCAGCCGAACAGGTAAAAAATGATCAGCACGAGGAACTCTGTCTTTACAAACGTTCCGAAGCTGAAATGCTGTAAAATAGCGACCAAACAGGTCATGAAGCCCGCGATCAGCATAATGACTGCAGGCACTGCCTTCGTTTTCATAAGATTCCACCCCATTACACCCGTGAAACGGCGTTCAGATCGTCCGCGGCGTTTTTCCAACCGCCTTGATCACATAATCACCGTTTTCACAGTTTAATTCTACGGTCCTTCCGTAGTTTAATCCGGTATCCTCTGCGAGGACCGGAATGCCAAGCTCCGCGAGCTTCGCCTTCGACGCAAGCGCATTCTTTTCGCCGATATTACCGACACTCGTCGTTCCGGACACCTCGAACATCCTGGCTCCGCCGGCAATCTTTGCTACCATCCGTCTCCTCGGTACACCCATTGCCTCCATCTGTCTGACCAGCTCCGTAATGCCGGTATCCGCAAACTTGGCAACGTTTGAATTGTTTCTGATCTTAGAGCTGTCCGGCAGCATCACATGTGCCAGTCCGCCGATCTTTGTCGTCGGGTCCCACAGCGCGATCCCAATACAGGAACCGAGACCCAGTGTGGTCAGAATGTCAGGACTTTTCGCTGTTTTCAGATCTGCCATTCCTACTTTGATAACAACTCCCATGGTATCTTCCGTTCCCCTTTAGAATGTAATTCCGAGTGAATTTAAGATCTTGTCATAAGATCCTTCATCGGGCAGCAGGATGAAATAGCCCTGCATCATCATATCGTCACCAAATTCCGTCTCGATCAGCAGCGCATTGTCACCATACTGTCCGAACTGGATCGCCGGAACACTCAGTATAGATGCTGCCATATCGACCGCAATATACGGAACGGAAGGCGTGATCACCAGATTTGTCATGGTAGACAACGCTGACAGGTATGCACCTGCGATGATATTGCCGATCTCCTTCATCGCTGACAGCTCCATTTCTGAAAATGCGCCGTCCTCAGAGCTGTTTCCCATACCGCCCATCAGCCGGTTGACCAGATAATGTGCGGATTCCAAACGCATCAGAAACATCATGCTGCCGGAAATATCCGTCTGAACCTCCAGAAAAATGCCGACGATGATCTCCTCCTCGGGACAGATCGCGCCGCCAAGATCCTCCACCGCCTTCAGCTCGACGTTCGGCACCTTCATGTCGATCGTCAGATTCAGCATAGAGGCGATCGCCGTCGTGGCATTGCCTGCACCGATATTTCCAAGCTCACGCAGGACATCCACGTACATACCGTTCAAATTGTCAAATGAAAATTTACCCATCTGTCAGATTACCTTTCGCCAAGTAACAGCAATAGATTGTCCGTATCCAGACAATCTATCGCCGTATTTTTGTTTAATTTTCTTCTGTCATGGCATTGATGTCAAACAGGGAGATCAGATCGTCTCCGTTCTTTCCAATACCGTTTACAAAGGAATGCTTGCTCTCCTTCGTGTCGTGGCTCGGCTTGTCGATCTCGTCAGAGCCGAGGTTCACAACCTCCTTCACCTCATCAACGATCACGCCGAGCTTGCCCTGCTCTGCGAGCTTCAAGATGATGATCCGGCTTGAATTGGTGAATACATCATCCTCAAATCCCATTTTCAGACGGATGCTCATAACCGGAACGATCTCACCGCGCAGGTTGATGACACCCTTGAAATAATGCTGGGTCTTCGGCACTCTCGTGATCTTCTGTAAACGCACGATCGTGTCTACATATCCGATATCAATTCCATAGATCTCACTGCTCAGCTTGACTGCTATAAACTGCTTCTTTTCCTCAGCCACATCGTTGTTTGATGATTCTATAATTGCTGCCATTTTTCCATCCCCCTTACATCAGTGTATTCACATCAAGGATCAGAGCGACCTCACCATCGCCGAGGATGGTCGCACCGCTGATGATCTTGGTCGTATTGTCGATAAAGCTGCCCAGTGATTTGATAACGATCTCCTGCTGACCCATCAGATCATCGACTACAAGACCAACCTGCTTCTCGCCCTTGGAGATAATGACGATCGTCAGACTCTCCAGCTCCTCCTCGCGGGGTGCAATGTCCAGAAGCTGATTCAGACGGATGATCGGAATCACGGTTCCGCGCATATTGATCACTTCTTTGGCTTCTACATATTTGATCTCCGTGACCGGAATATCCTCGATGCTGACAATGGAGCCGAGTGCGATCGCATACTTTTCATCACCGATGATGACCATCAGCGCCTGTATGATCGCAAGGGTCAGCGGCAGGCGTACCGTGAAGGTGGAGCCTTCGCCGAGCACACTCTTGACCTCAACGTCACCGCCGAGTGCCTCAATATTTGATTTTACGACATCCAGACCGACACCTCTGCCGGAAATGTCCGTGATCTCCTTCGCCATTGAAAAGCTCGGCATGAACAGGAAATCAATGATCTCCTTCTGGGAAAGATTCTCTGCCTGCTCCGGTGTTACCAGACCACGCTCGATTGCCTTTGTCTTAACGGATTCCGTATCAATACCGTTACCGTCGTCGCCAACCTCGATAATGACGTTGTTTCCTTCCTGGAATGCATTCAGACGGATCGTACCGGTCTCCGGCTTGCCGCGCTCTGCACGAACCTCAGCACTCTCCAGTCCGTGATCTGCGGAATTACGAAGCAAGTGCTGCAGCGGATCACCGATCTGGTCTACAACGGTACGGTCTAACTCCGTCTCCTCACCGGTCATGATCAGATCCATCTTTTTATTCAGATTTCTGGACAGGTCACGGATCATGCGCGGGAACTTGTTCACAACGCTCTCGATCGGCACCATTCGTACCTTCATGACAGACTCATGCAGTCCGGTCGTGATACGCTCCAGATACTCGATCTGTTCTTGATAAGTCTGATTCTGCATATTCTCGCTGCCGGACGCACTCAGCGAAACGAGTGAGTTCTTTGCGATGATAAGCTCGCTCACCTGATTCATCAGAGCATCCAGCTTCTCGATGTCCACACGCACGGTACGGCTCGTCACCGGCTTTGCCGCCTGCTTCTTTGCGGCTGCAGCAGAGGTCTTTGCCGCTGCGGCAGGCTTCGGAGCTTCCTTTGCTGTCGGCTGCGGCAGGTTCGCGGGTGTTTCCTCGACCTGTGCCTTTTCCGGCTCTGCCGGCTCTGCGATCAGCTCCGGTGTTACCTCCTCAGCCTCTACGCCTGCGATCTCCGATACGGCAGCCGCTGCTGCACGTACCTTATCGACCGGCTCCTCTGAGGTGAAATAAATACTGAAATCATTGTCAAATTTCTCATCCTCGATATCCTGTGAGCTAGGCTCGTATGCGATGATCTGTGCATACTCCTCCACAGCCTTGAATACAAGGAATGCGCGGGCTGCCTTCAGAAGACAGTCCTTACGGATATATACCGTCATGCCGTAAACGCTCTGACCGTTGTCAAAGGCTTCCTGCAGACGCTTTTTATTGCTCTCGTCAAGCTCTAAGGTGAGGAACTTTTTCTCCTGCACGGCACTGTCTGATGCAGTGGCAGCCGCAGGCTCAGCCCCACCGGCTTCAGGCGCGTTCTCCGCGCTCTCCAAAAAGCCGTTCAGCTTGCGGATGATCGCTTCGTTGTCGTTCGTTCCCTCGTCTGAGGTCTCCTTGATGATCGCGAGATAGCCCTCGATCGCATCCAGACACTGGAACAGCAGGTCGATCATGTCACTGTCAACCTTGATCGTGTCGTTTCTGACCTCTTGAAATACATTCTCCATGTCATGCGTCATGTGCTGCATACGCTTGAAGCCCATGGTGCCTGCCATACCTTTCAGTGAGTGTGCCGCACGAAAGATCTCGTTCACCACATCCTTGTTGTCCGGCTCGCTCTCCAGTGCCATGATGTTGTCGCTCAGACTCTGGATATGCTCGCTTGTCTCGTCGATAAAGATCTCAAGATACTGACTTACATCCATTTTATTTTACCCCCACATTCTTCATGATCGTGTTTGCAATCAATTCTAATGATACGACTTCATCCACAAGTCCGGTCTCTGCGATCGCACGCGGCATACCATATACCACGCAGCTTGCCGCATCCTGTGCCACTACATGCACCGGCCGCTTTGCCGCGAGTGTGCGGATGCCCTCCGTACCGTCCGCGCCCATGCCTGTCAGTACCACGCACAGGATCTCATCGTAGCTGCTGCTGACGAGTGAGTTGTACGTGATGTTCGCGCAGGGACGGAGCCCTCCGATCGGCGGTGCCATGCTAAGATGCACAGACGTTGTGCCGCCCTTCTGCACAAGCTCCAGATGCCTGCCGCCGGGTGCGACATATACGACACCCTTCCGCAGGATCTCGCCCTCCTCGGCTTCCTTGACCCGCACGGCACTCAGCTCATTCAGCCGAGCCGCCAGCGATGCGGTAAAGCCCTCCGGCATATGCTGGACAATGACCATCGGTGCGTCAAGCCCTGCCGCGAGCTTCGGTACAACGGAATGGAGTGCTTTCGGGCCTCCGGTCGAGCAGGCTAAAACGATGAGCCTGTCCCTGCCGCCTGCCGTCCTTCTGACCGGACGCGGCTCCACCGGCTGTGACGGACGGACCGTCGGCTGCTGCGGGCGTGCCGCCGTTACAGGCTTCACGCGCTGCCGCTGCGGTGCGAATACGCCGTTCAGTATGCCGAGTAACTGCCTGCGGAAATCATTACCCTTCGCTTCGATCAGGTTATCCGGCTTTTTCAGAAACTCGACCGCGCCAAGCTCGATCGCACGCACTGCTTCCTCTGCACCCTCTGCCGTACTCGTGCTCACCACGATGACCGTCGCGCTGATCCGTTCTGCCTGCAGACGCTCAAGGAGCTGCAGACCGCCGAGCTTCGGCATGTAAATATCCAACACGACCGCGTCATAACGTCCGCTGCGCAGCTTTTCATACGCCTGCAGACCGTCGCCGCACATATCGACCACTTGAAATTGATCGTCTGAATTGATTATATCACAGATCACGCGTCTCATGAGTGCAGAGTCATCTACAACCAAAATGTTTTTTTTCATATCAGACTCCCATATCCTTCTTCCGGATCTTGCGATCCTCATCAAAAATATACCTGATGATCGTCTCTCTCAGCTTGCTGCCAAGGTGCAAAAACTCTGCACGCGTTTCGTACCGTTCCATATTCGGCGATGCCTTTCTGCACGATACGACGGCTACGACCACCGTCAGCTCCTGATCGATCACCTCATTGGTGAGTACGGTGTGCACGGCGAGCGTATCCCCCTCCTCGTAGCTCCGTTCACTGATAAAACGGATACCGCCGCCGCTGATGTCCACAATGACCGCATCATTTCGCGTCATTAGGATCTCCGCATCGTGGATGCGATCCTTCAGCGCATTGCCGTTCAGCGACAGTGCCTCCTCACGCGTCAGCTCATATGCCGTCATGCCAAGGATGCACTCCAGTCTGAAATACTCCCTGCGCTGGAATTTCGTCAGATTCGACTTCAGCGCCACGCGCACCATGAAAAGATTGTCCTCCTTGTAACGATCCGTCACCTGACAGACCGCACGGTACAAGCCCTTTCTGTTATAAAACATCAGCTCATAGCGCAAGCCGAGCGTCAGCAGCACCATTTTCCCCTTATACATCGGCATCTGGATCACCAGCTCGCCGTCCTCCTCGATGGATTCGAGTGAGCTTGCGAGGATCGGAACCTTTTTGCCGTCAATTTTTTCTCTGTCCTTCCGTTCTAGCGAACAGACATCGATCTTATTTCCAACCTGTAATAAATCCGTCACCATTACCGTTACCTTCTTTATCCGTTCAAAACCCTAATTTCTGTTCAAAAAATTGTAGATCATCCGTGAAAAGCCGCCCTTCATCTCATACAGCCGGTTGTCACCGCTCACGAGGTTCTCCGCGATCTGCGCGAATGCCTGCGAGGAAGCCGCCATCGGATCATACAGGGATACGACCTGCTGCTGGCGGACTGCCTTTTCAATGACCGGATCCTGCGGCACAAGTCCCAGATAGTTCAGATTCCATTTCAAAAACTGCGACACAACGGAATTTAGCTTGTCATAGACCGCCTGCCCGTCTGCCATGGAATTGACACGATTCGCGATCACGTCGATCACGGTATCGCGGAAATCGATCTCATTGTTGCGGTACAGCGTCTTGATCAGCGAATAGGAATCCGTCAGAGAGCTGGGATCGGGTGTCGTAACGAGCAGCACCTCCGGACTCGCGATCACAAATTCCATCACGCTGTCCGAAATACCGGCTCCGGTATCGATCAGTATCACATCCGCGAGGGTATCCAGCTCCGACAGCTTTGCGACTACGCTCGTGATCTGATCCCGCGAGAGATTGTTCAGCTCTACCACGCCGGAACCGCCGGAAATAAAGCCGATGTCCATCGGACCCGTCGTTATGATGTCGCGCATCGCCATCCCGCGGTACAGTACATCACTCAGATTATATTTCGGGATCGATCCAAACATGATCTCCACATTGGCAAGACCGATATCGGCATCAAAGATGATGACCTTTTTTCCCAAACGGCTTAACTGAACAGCAAGGTTGACGGCAGTATTTGACTTTCCAACGCCGCCCTTTCCGCTCGTGATCGTAAGCACACGTGCCTGTGGCTGACTGGCACGCTGCATCTTTACGACATTGCGCAGCCCTGTTGCCTGATCCATATCAGTCTCCTCCTAACAGCTTTTTCACGATTTCCTGTGCCTGAAAAACAGTGATGTCATCCGGCACGTTCTGACCATTCGTCATATAGGAAATATCCGTGTCCGCATACAGGCGCATGTTCAAAAGATTGCCGTATGCAGTCGTTTCATCTAATTTGGTAAAGATCATGGAATAGTCCGTGATCGTATGGTAAATATCGCAGATCTCCTTCAGATCACGATACTTCGTCGTCGCAGACAGCACGAGATATACACTGCGGGGGATCTCCTCATCCAACTGCTCCAGCAGCTTTCTGGTATCCTCGCGCTGCGTTTCGTTCTTGTGCGAAAAGCCCGCCGTATCCACGAAAATGAGATCATGGTCAGCCAGCTTCTCCACTGCCGCACCAAGCTCCTCCGGCGAATAAATGACCGTCAGCGGCGCATCAAGGATGTTCGCATAGGTACGGAGCTGCTCCGTCGCAGAGATCCGGTAGGTATCTGCCGTCAAAAATGCGACCTTTTTTTCCTGCTCGACCTTAAACTTGGACGCGATCTTGGCGATCGTCGTCGTCTTGCCGACACCGGTCGGTCCGATGAAAAAGATGACCTGCGGCTTTTTGCCGGTCACCTTGATCTCATTGGAATTTCCGAGCTTTAGGATCATTTTCTGGTACACGTGCGATAAAATAAAATCAACGCTTGAGCCTCTGCGCACGACCTTTCTCACATCATCGAGAAGCTGATTGATATAGCGCTCATCCACTTCATTATCGAGCAGTGTCTGATAGACCATGCGAAAAATGCGCATCCGCTCCTCGGTCTCTGCCGTCGGCTGCTCCGTCTCCGGAATGACACTCTCCCTGTCCTCGGTCAGCTTTTTCTCTAAAAACTGCTGCAGATGATCCAGACGCTCCTCGATCATATCCGTATCGCTTGATGCACTTCTCTTTTCCTCACGCGGCGCACTCTGCGTCGTCTCCTGCAGCTTCCCATGTGCGTTCAGAATGTCTCCGACGGCACGCGCTGCCTCAGAGATCGGCTCCTCCATGATCGGCGGGAGCGGCTGCTGCACAGGCTCAGGCTTCGGCAGCTCAATCGGTTCATCTGCTGCGATATTGATGGAGCGGCGCTCGCGCGGCAGCTCAGAAACAGCTTCCTCCGTCGGATCCTTATCCTCCATCGCAGCCGTCACCTCATACATCGGCGTTTTTAAGAAGCCGAATAACCCCTTCGGCTTCACGACCCGCACATTCATGATCACGAGTCCCTGCCCCATTTGCTGTTTTGCCTTTTCTAAGGCTTCTTCCTCAGTCTTACCTTGAAATTTATCGATTGTCATTATGCACTCACCATCCCAACAGATTGTAATTCAACATTGGATTCTATCTCATTATATGATACAACGATCAGATCCTTCAAGCTCTCCTCAGTCATCTTTTTATAATACATGCGGACGATCGGGGAAGTGACCACGATCGGACTCTTGCCAAGATTTTCCAGCTTGCTGATCTCCTCCTGCGTCGCATCGATCATCGCACGCGTGCGCTGCGGGTCGAGTGCCAGATATGCGCCCTGCTCCGTCTGCTTGACCGCACCCATGATCTCCTGCTCGAGCTTCGGATCGAGCGTAACGACACTCGTTTCCTCATTCGTCGGGAAGTATTTATTGGAGATCGCGCGCTTTAAGCTCTGACGCACATACTCCGTCAGCACATCCGTATCCCGCGTGGTCGTCGCATGGTCAGCCAGCGTCTCGAATATGGTAAGGAGATCGCGGATGGAGATACCCTCGGACAGCAGGTTCTGCAATACCTTCTGGATCTCTCCGATGCCGAGCAGCTTCGGCACAAGCTCGTCGATCAGTACCGGATTTGACTCCTTGACATTGTCGATCAGATTCTGTACATCCTGTCTTGTGAGCAGCTCTGCGATATGACCGCGGATGATCTCCGTCAGATGCGTGGCAATGATGGACGGCGGATCAACGACCGTATAGCCCAGACTCTCTGCACGCTCTCTCTGACTCTCCGTGATCCAGATCGCAGGCAGATGGAAGGACGGCTCAAACGTCGGGATACCGGTGATCTCCTCCTCAACATAGCCGGGATTCATCGCCATATAATGATCGAACAGGATCTCGCCCTCCGTGACCTGTATGCCCTTGATCTTTATGATATACTGATTCGGATTCAACTGGATATTATCACGCAGACGGATGATCGGTACGACCGTACCAAGCTCAAGCGCCACCTGCCGCCGGATCATAACGACACGATCCAAAAGGTCGCCGCCCTGATTGACATCCGCCAGCGGGATGATGCCATAACCAAATTCCAGTTCGATCGGATCCACGTTCAGCAGGGAAACGACATTCTCCGGCTTGCGGATCTCCTCCGCCTCCGTTTCCGTCGCCGTCACCTCCTCCTCAATGCGTTCGACACTCATCGTCTTATTCATGTTCAGACCTGCGATGAGGAACAGCGCGCCGGGGATCGCACACAGCAGGAAATTCAGTGGGGTTGCCAGTCCGAGAAAGCAAAGCGTCGCTCCGACCATGATGAGCACCTTCGGAATACCGAATAGCTGGCTCACCAGCACCTGACCGAAATCTGCTTCCTTGGAAGCCTTTGTTACCAGAATACCGCTCGCCATAGAGATCGCAAGTGAAGGGATCTGTGAGGTCAGACCGTCACCGATGGTGAGGATACCGTACTGCTGCAGCGCATCGGTAAAGCCGAGACCGCCGCGCGTCATACCCATCGCCGTACCGCCGATCAGATTGACAAACGTAATGATCAGACCTGCCGTCGCGTCTCCCTTGACGTACTTCATGGCACCATCCATCGCGCCGAAGAAATTACTCTCCTGCTGGATCTTGTCACGCCGTCTTTTTGCCTCTGCATCATCAATGGCACCAGTATTTAAGTCGGCATCGATCGCCATCTGCTTACCGGGCATCGCGTCCAACGTAAAACGTGCCGTTACCTCAGATACACGCTCTGAACCTTTATTGATCACGACGAACTGCACAATGACCAGAATAATGAAAATGATCGCACCGATGATCATGTCGCCGCCGCCCACGAAATTACCGAAGGTCTCGACAACGTTACCGGGCGAACCGGTATTCAAGATCAGTCGCGTGGACGACACGTTCAGCGAGATACGGAACAGCGTCGTAAACAGCAGCAATGTCGGGAAAAACGACATATCCAACACTTCCTGTACAAACAGACAGTTGAACAGGATCACAAGCGCGACTGAAATATTAAAGATCAAAAGTATATCCAGCAGAAATGCAGGAATCGGCACAATAAAAAACACAATGGCTGCCAGCAGATATAATGCAACGCCGACATCGGCTCCACGCTTTATCATGCGTATTTCCTCCTTTCACTCCCCATAGCTTCGTTAATTCTATCATTTTTCTATCATTCCATGCGGTTTTTCGCACGGTATACGGCGGCAAGGATCTCCGCCACCGCCTGATACAGCTCCGGCGGTATCTCGCGTCCGATCTCCACATTCGTATAGATCATACGCGCGAGCGGTTTATTTTCAACGATCTCCACATGGCTTTCCTTCGCGATCTCCTTGATCCTCTTAGCGATCAGATCCGCGCCCTTCGCCAGCAGCACCGGTGCCGTACCGGTTCCCGCATCGTATTTTAATGCAACTGCATAATGTGTCGGGTTGGTAATGACGACATCCGCTTTCGGTACATCCTGCATCATACGCCGTCTGGAAGCCTCCTGCATCCGCTGTCTCTGCTTACTCTTGATCTGCGGATCACCCTCGGAGTTCTTCATTTCATCCTTGACCTCCTGCTTGGTCATCTTCATGTCCTCGTTGAACTTGTGCCGCTGATAGATATAGTCAGCCGCACCGAGCACACAGTACAGGATGGAAATACGGAAGCCCACGTCGATCACCAGTGTACCGATCTCTGCGATTGCCTGATTCAGCGAGATATTGTACATCAGAAAGATCTCATTCACATGGGAACGGAGCGCCGTATATGCGATCAGCGCGATCATCGCCACCTTGACGATGGATTTCAGCAGCTCAAACAGCGAATCCTTGGAAAAGATACGCTTAAAGCCGTTGATCGGGTTAAACTTGTTCAGATTCGGCTGCATCGGCTTCGTGCTGACCTTCCATTTGACCTGCACGACATTGATGAGCACAGCCACCACCACACCGACCGCAAAAAACGGCGCAGCGAGCTTTGCCGAGGTGATCATGGAATGCTTGAAAAATGCCATCGCGACATTCGCATTCATATCACGCACGGACGCAGTCTCCGGTATCTTGGCGTACACCTCACGGAACAATGACACAAAATTGTCACCCATGAACGATACGAGAAACTTTAACATCAGAAACAGTGCGACCAGCGTCACCGCCTGATCCAGCTCCTTGCTCTTGCAGACCTGACCCTCATTACGCGCATCACTCAGCTTTTTTGCAGTCGCAGGCTCTGTTTTCTCACCGCCCGGACCATCCTTTGCAAAAAACTGCAGGTCATATCTCAGACAGCCGCAGCTCATGCCGTATTCATCCAGCTCCATACATCCCCTTTACGATCATCCGCAGCATCAGCCGTACCTCATCGCCGATCATCGCTGCCGCACGCGGCAGGATCAGCACGGTCACGACAAGCACCGTATATCCGGCAAAGAGCTTCAGCTCGATACCGACTGCAAACATGTTCATCTGCGGTGCAACCTTCGCCATAATGCCGAGGATACAGTTCATCACCATACAGCACGCGAACACCGGCAGCATGATACGGAATCCGATGGTAAACATCGCCGTCATAAAATCGACCATACCGTTTATGATATATTCCCACTGAAACACCTGTCCGTTGACAGGGATCAGCTCGAACGTGTCAGCGATCGCACGGATAATGTAATGATACAGATCCGAGATCAGAAGCAGCAGCATGATCGCGTAATAATACATATTACCGGTAATGCTCTCCTGCGACTTGGTCATCGCATTGTACTCCTGCGCCATCGAAAGACCGATCTCCAGATCGACCAGCCATCCGGCAAAGCCGATGATATAAGTGCTGAGGTTCGCACAAAAACCGATCAGAAGTCCGGTCACAGCCTCCTTCAGCACGATCACACCGTACTCCAAAATGCCGTCATAGACCAGCTCGCCCGGCACTGCCTGTGTGATCAGTATTGCAAAAACAGCAGAAAAACCGACCTTTACACGTGTCGGCACACTGTTCAGCCCAAAAAAAGGTGCCACCGCGACAAAGCTGGCGATGCGCACCAGTACCAACAGATAATATTCAAATGTCAGCAGTGAAAACGAGTAGCTCATCATCCGATATACAGGCTGAAGTTGTTATACAGCTTCACCATAAAATCTGTCATATTGTCAAGCATCCATCCGCCGAACAGCATCAGCGTCAGAAACACGCAGATGATCTTCGGTACAAAGGTCAGCGTCTGCTCCTGTATCGAAGTCAC
>CAZERX010000015.1:0-17275 GCA_964515045.1 uncultured Eubacterium sp. | reverse complement strand
ATGTAGCGGATGCGCCGGATGTCAGCGCACAGCATGAAAAGGTGCGCGAATGTTTGGATCGGGCAGATAATATCCGTGCAGAGGATGAGCCGATGACGGTCTACCTGACCTTTGATGACGGACCGAGCGAAAATACGCCGGAGATCCTTGATATCCTTGCGGCACATCAGGTGAAGGCGACATTTTTTGTCACCGGAAAAGAGGGCGACGAGGCAGAGGAATGGTATCGTCAGATCGTTGCACAGGGGCATACGCTCGGTATGCATTCGTATTCACATAAATACAGTGTCATTTATGAGTCCGTGGATGCATTTGCAGAGGATTATACGCGATTGTCCGACTATCTGCAGGAGATCACGGGCGTGACGAGCCATTTGTACCGTTTTCCGGGCGGAAGCTCCAATCAGGTGAGCAATACGGATATGAACGCCTTTGTGGACTACCTTGGTGAGCAGGGTGTGACTTATTATGACTGGAATGTTGTAAGTGGGGATGCAACTTCTCAGATATATACCGCGGATGAGCTGGCGGACAATGTGCTGGCTGATGTCGGAACCTACCGTTATTCGGTCGTTCTGATGCATGACGCGGCAGAAAAAGATTCTACGGTGGAAGCATTGGAGCAGATCCTGCAGAAGCTGGAGGCGATGGATGCAGAAATTTTACCGATCACTGACGATTCCCCGGTGATCCACCATACATTGGCTGCATCGGAGTGATGCATACCATCCGCATGTAGAGGTACAAATCAAAAAAGGAGAAAACTACGGAGGATAAATATGGGTTTTTTCAAGGATTTTAAGGATGATTTTTCGCAGGCTTTGAATGAACTGCTCCCCGGAGAGGAGTTTCCGGCTGAGGATGAGATCCAAGTGAATACGCTGGATCAAGAGCTGGATGTCGAGCAGGAGCTGTCAAAGCTCGACGGACTGCTGGAGCAGGTGGAGCGAAAGACTGCGGTGGCAGTGACGGAAGCAGAGCCGGAGCCGGAAAACGAGCCGGAGCTTGCACCGTTAGACGAGCTGGAGAGCGGTGTCTGGGAGAAACCGGACGCTGAGCCGGAAGCAGAAGCTGAGGTCGAGCCGGAAGCGGCAGAAGCGCCCGCAGAGCAGGACGCAGAAGCCGAAGTCGAAGCAGAGGCAGAAGCTGTGTCTGAGGATGAAGCGACATCAGACGCAGAGACTGAACCGGAGATCGAGCCGGAGGCAGAAGCTGAGGTTGAGCCGGAGATTGCAGAGACCGAGTCGGAGATCGAAGCTGAGCCGGAACCGGAAGTGGCAGAAGCACCCGCCGAGCCGGAGATCGAAGCTGAGCCGGAGGTGGCAGCTTTATTTGAAACAGAAATGAAAGAAGCAAGTATGGAAACAACCATGGATATGACAAAGGAGGATTTACCGATGGACACAACAATGACAACAGCAATGGAGACAGAGACAATGACAGCACCCGCAGCAGAAGCAGCAGCACCCGTAGCCGCAGAGCCTGCAGCACCCGCTGCACCGGTCAATGAGGTGACGGATGAGGTATCCGTGATCACCGCAGGAACCAAGATCAGCGGTAACATGGAGACAACCGGTTCTTTCGAGATCGAGGGTAAGATCGAGGGTGACATCAAGTGTAACGGCAAGCTGACCGTGATCGGCTCTGTGATCGGAAACAGCTCATCATCTGAGTTTTATGCAGATGCAGCACACGTTGAGGGTGAGGTTGTCAGCTCCGGCACCGTAAAGGTCGGACTTGGCTCTGTCATCATCGGAAACATCACGGCGACATCCGCAGTGATCGCAGGCGCAGTCAAGGGTGACATTGACGTGCAGGGACCGGTCGTTGTAGATACCTCAGCAGTGATCATGGGTAACATCAAGTCCCGCTCCGTTCAGATCAATAACGGTGCAGTGATCGAGGGATTCTGCTCCCAGTGCTACTCAGACGTAGACATGGAGAGCCTGTTTGCAAAAAATAAATAATCTCATCAGGGGGCATATTTATGAAACGAATCCTATTAAAGCTAAGCGGCGAAGCGATCTCCGGTGATAAGGGCTTCGGCTTTGATGAAGCGACCGTTGTACGTGTTGCAAAGCAGGTAAAAGAGATCGTTGATTCCGGCGTGGAGGTCGGCATCGTCATCGGCGGCGGCAATTTCTGGCGCGGCAGGACGAGCAACACGATCGACCGTACAAAGGCAGATCAGATCGGAATGCTGGCGACCGTCATGAACTGCATCTATGTATCTGAGATCTTCCGCTCAGAGGGCATGATGACGAATGTGCTGACACCGTTTGAGTGCGGCAGCTTTACCAAGCTGTTTTCAAAGGATCGCGCAAATAAGTATTTCGCAAAGGGCATGGTCGTATTTTTTGCAGGCGGTACCGGACATCCGTATTTTTCGACCGATACCGGAACAACGCTCCGTGCGATCGAGATCGAGGCAGACGGCATTTATCTCGCCAAGGCGATCGACGGCGTGTACGACAGTGATCCCAAGGTCAATCCGAATGCCAAGAAATATGAGACGGTTTCCATTGAGGAAGTGATCGAGAAAAAGCTCGCCGTTGTTGATATGACCGCATCCGTCATGTGTATGGAGAATCACATGCCGATGTATGTATTTGCTCTGAATGAGGAAAATAGTATCGTGAATGCAGTCAACGGAATGTTTAACGGCACGGTCGTTACCGTATCATAGGTTGAAAAGACAGGAGGACAGAGTCTATGGATGAAAGATTAAAGGTATATGAGGAAAAGATGCAGAAGACCATGAATAATCTGGGCGAGGAGTACGGCGGCATCCGTGCGGGACGTGCGAATCCGCATGTGCTTGACAAGCTGCGCGTGGATTATTATGGTACACCGACCCCGATCCAGCAGGTGGCGAACGTGAATGTTCCGGAGCCGCGCATGATCCAGATCCAGCCGTGGGAGGCTTCCATGGTCAAGGAGATCGAAAAGGCGATCCTGACATCGGATCTCGGCATCAATCCGACGAATGACGGAAAGGTGATCCGTCTGGTATTTCCGGAGCTGACCGAGGAGCGCCGTAAGGAGCTGGCGAAGGACGTAAAGAAAAAGGGCGAGAATGCAAAGGTGGCTGTCCGCAATATCCGTCGTGACGGAAACGATGCATTCAAGAAGCTGGCAAAGAGTGAGGATATTTCTGAGGATGAGATCAAGGATCTGGAGGATGCACTGCAGAAGCTCACAGATAAGTTTATCGCGAATGTAGACAAGGCGGTTGACGAAAAGACAAAAGAGATCCTTACCGTATAAGAGGAACAGAAAATGGGGCATGTGCATCTGCATTGCCCCATTTTTCAGTTACCATCATAGTTTATAGGAGATTTGAAATGAGTGTACCACAGCATATAGCGATCATTATGGATGGAAATGGACGCTGGGCGAAGCAGAAGGGTCTGCCGCGCAATGCCGGACATACGGCGGGTGCAAAAAATGTCGAGCATATCTGTCTCGCCGCCAAAAAGCTGGGGGTCAGATATCTGACCTTATATGCGTTTTCCACGGAGAACTGGTCCAGACCGCAGAGTGAGGTCAGCGCGTTGATGAAGCTGCTCGCCGGTTATCTGGACAAATGCGTAAAGACCGCACATGAAAATCAAATGCGTATCCGTGTGATCGGCGATATCACCAGACTGGAGCAGTCTTTGCAGGATAAGATCAAGGAGGCGGAGCGCGCGTCGGCTGTCTACGATGCGTTAAATCTCCCCATTGCGATCAATTACGGCAGCCGTGATGAGATGCTGCGTGCGATGCGCGGGATCTGCATGGATGTGCAGGCGGGTGGTCTGCAGCCGCAGGATGTGACGGAGGAGCTGTTTAATGGCAGACTGGATACGGCGGAGCTTCCGGATCCCGATCTCCTCATACGGACGAGCGGCGAGCAGCGGCTGTCGAACTATCTGCTGTGGCAGCTTGCATACAGTGAGTTTTATTTTACGGATGCCGCGTGGCCGGATTTTGATGAAAAGGAGCTTCGCAAGGCAGTCGATGCATATGAAAACCGTGACCGGCGTTACGGAGGGATCAGGGAGGAATAAAGGATGTTTCGTACAAGATTGCTCAGTGGGATCGTATTGGTGATCCTCGCACTCGTGTTTATCATCAGCGGAGGCTATGTGCTCTGGACAGTATCACTTCTGCTGTCACTGATCGGGCTGATGGAGCTGTACCGCGTGTTTGGCTTTCACCGGTCACTTCCGGCAGCGGTCGGCTATGTGATGGTCGTGCTGTATGATGTGCTGCTCGTGGTGACACAGCAGTTTGGGTGGGAGATCGACTGGATGCTGTATCTCATCGTACTGCTCATGGTCTTTCTGGCGGTGCTCGTATTCGGCTATCCGCGGTATCACAGCACGCAGATCCTGCAGGCGATATTCGGCGTGCTCTACGTCGGCGTGATGTTTTCATTTCTGTACCGGACGAGGATGCTCGAAAACGGTGTGTATACGGTGTGGCTGATATTCCTGTCCTCATGGGGCTGTGATACCTGCGCGTACTGCGTTGGCAAGCTGCTTGGAAAGCATAAGATGTCGCCGGTGCTCTCGCCGAAAAAATCCGTTGAGGGTGCGATCGGCGGTGTGGCAGGAACGATGCTCCTGACGTATCTCTATGCATCCGTTTTTCAGATACAGATGCAGATTACATATACACAGGTGTGGGTGCTGACTGCCATCAGTGCGGTCGGTGCGCTGATCTCCATGATCGGGGATCTCACGGCATCTGCCATCAAGCGTAATTATGAGATCAAGGATTACGGCAGGCTGATCCCCGGACACGGCGGTGTGCTGGATCGCTTTGATTCCGTGATCTTTACCGCACCGGTGATATATTTTCTCGCCTATTATCTTGTCAGATAAGGCAGGACACGATTCAGAGAAGGAAAAGGATATATGAAAAAAATAGCAATTTTAGGTTCTACCGGCTCGATCGGAACACAGACACTGGAGATCGTGCGTTTGCAGGGAGATCTGCAGGTGACTGCGATGGCAGCCGGACACAATATTGATATGTTTGAGCAGCAGATCCGGGAGTTTCGCCCGAAGCATGTGGCACTCTGGGAGGAAAAGGATGCGCTTGATCTGAAAACGCGTGTGGCAGACCTCGGTGTAAAGGTGCATTTCGGCATGGAGGGTCTGATCGAGATCGCGGCGGATGCGGACAGCGAGATCCTTGTGACGGCGATCGTCGGTATGCTGGGGCTTCGACCGACCGTGGCGGCAATCCAGTCCGGCAAAAATATCGCGCTTGCCAATAAGGAAACACTCGTGACTGCGGGACATCTGATCATGCCGATGGCAAAGGAATACGATGTGCAGATCCTGCCGGTGGACAGTGAGCATTCCGCCATTTTCCAGTCATTAAACGGAGAACGTGCGAATAAGATTGATAAAATACTGCTGACGGCATCCGGCGGGCCGTTCCGCGGAAAAACGCGTGCAGAGCTTGAGCATGTAACGCTTGAGGATGCGTTAAAGCATCCGAACTGGGCGATGGGAAAAAAGATCACGGTCGATTCCTCGACACTGGTCAATAAAGGTCTTGAGGTCATGGAGGCAAAATGGCTGTTCGGCGTGGATCCGGAGCAGATACAGGTCGTTGTGCAGCCGCAGAGCGTGATCCATTCGATGGTGCAGTATGAGGATGGCAGCATCATCGCACAGCTCGGCACGCCCGATATGCGCCTGCCGATCCAGTATGCGCTGTATTATCCGAAGCGTCGTCCGCTGGACGGCACCAGACTGGATTTCGCGAAGCTCGGCTCGATCACCTTTGAGCAGCCGGATACGGAGACCTTCCGCGGGCTGACGCTGGCGTATGAGGCGATGAAGGCGGGCGGTAATGTGCCGACGATCTACAACGCTGCGAATGAGGCGGCGGTTGCACGGTTTCTGGAGCGAAAGATCAGTTATCTGCAGATCACGGAGATCATTGAGGATTGTATGAAAAACTGCGCACATATGGAGCAGCCGCTGCTGGAGGACATTCTGGCGACGGAAACGCAGGTGCGCGAGCATGTAGAGAGCAGGTGGTAAATTGAACATTCTGATAGCAATCATATTATTCAGCCTCATCATTCTGTTTCACGAGCTGGGACATTTTTTGTTCGCAAAGCTGAACGGTGTACAGGTGAATGAGTTTTGTCTCGGACTCGGACCGACGCTGTTCGGTTTTCAGAAGGGTGAAACGTATTATTCCTTAAAGCTGCTGCCGTTCGGCGGCGCATGTATGATGGAGGGCGAGGACGAGGAGAGCGATTCCGGACGTGCCTTTGGAAAAAAGGGTGTCTGGCAGCGTTTTTCCATTGTATTTGCAGGACCGTTTTTTAATTTTCTGCTGGCGTGGCTTTTGTCTCTCGTTGTTTTGGGAGCGGCAGGCATTGATGAACCGGTCGTTTTAGAGGTCGGAGAAGGCTCACCGGCAGCACAGGCAGGCATAGAAGCCGGTGCCACGATCGTAAAGCTGGATCGGAAAAATATCCATTTTTATCGTGAGATCAGCGTGTATACGTTCTTCCACAGCGGGGAAGCGATCGATGTCACATGGGAAACCGCGGATGGTGAGCGGCAGACTGCAACGGTCACTCCGGCATACGATGAGGAGAGCGGACGTTATCTGTTCGGATTTTTCGGCAGCACCGCGCGTGTACGGACGAGTGCCCTGCGTGTGTTTGAGCACAGCTTTTATGAGGTGAAATACTGGATCTCGACGACGCTGCAGAGTCTGCGGATGCTCGTGACCGGAAAACTTGGAATGAACGATCTGTCCGGACCGGTCGGTATCGTGAAATCCATCGGTGACACCTATACGCAGAGCCGGTCGGGCGGTGTCTGGTATGTCATATTAAATATGCTCAATATGGCGATCCTGCTGTCGGCGAACCTCGGCGTGATGAACCTGCTCCCGCTGCCTGCACTGGACGGAGGCAGACTGGTATTTTTTATCGTTGAAGCGATCCGCGGCAAACGTCTGGATCCGCAGAAGGAGGGCATGGTGCATTATATCGGGCTGATCGCACTGATGGTGCTCATGGTCGTTGTGATGGGAAATGATATACGAAAGCTGTTTATGTAGGAGAAAACGATGAATGCAGATAGAATGAAAACGAGAACGGTAGCGATCGGAGACCGCGTGATCGGCGGGGATCATCCGATCCTGATCCAGTCCATGACCAATACGAAAACACAGGATGTGGCGGCGACGGTGGCACAGATCACGGAGCTGACCAAGGCAGGCTGTGAGATCATCCGCTGTGCAGTTCCGGATATGGAGGCTGCAAAGGCACTATCGGAGATCAAAAAGCAGATCACGATCCCGCTGGTCGCAGACATCCATTTTGACTATCGTCTGGCGATCGCTGCGATGGAGCACGGCGCAGACAAGATCCGCATCAACCCCGGAAATATCGGCAGCACGGAGCGTGTGCGCGCCGTGGTAGACTGTGCGAGGGAGCGGAATACCCCGATCCGTGTCGGTGTCAACAGCGGCTCACTCGAAAAGTCCTTATTAGAAAAATACGGCGGCGTGACGGCAGAGGGACTGGTGGAGAGCGCACTGGACAAGGTACATCTGATCGAGGACATGGGCTATGACAATCTTGTGATCAGCATCAAGTCCTCAGATGTCATGATGTGCGTGCGCGCGCATGAGCTGATCGCGGAAAAGACCATGCATCCGCTGCATGTCGGTATCACCGAGGCAGGCACGCTCACGAGAGGAAATATCAAGTCCGCAGTCGGACTGGGACTGATCCTCGGACAGGGCATCGGAGATACCATTCGGGTGTCGCTGACCGGTGCGCCGATCGAGGAGATCAAGTCGGCAAAGCTGATCTTGCGCACACTGGGACTCCGCACCGGCGGTATCGAGGTTGTTTCCTGCCCGACCTGCGGCAGAACGCAGATCGACCTGATCTCGCTCGCAGGGCAGGTGGAAAATCTGGTGGAGCAGTATCCGCTGGATATCAAGGTCGCCGTGATGGGCTGTGTCGTGAACGGTCCCGGAGAAGCAAAGGAAGCGGATCTTGGCATCGCGGGCGGCATCGGCGAGGGTCTTTTGATCCGACACGGCGAGATCATACGCAAAGTGCCGGAGGAGCAGCTTCTTTCCGCACTTCGGGAGGAATTAGAGCATTGGAGTGAGTAGATGGCAAAGTCATTTTTTGAGGTATTTCCGACGCTTGATGTATCGGAAGAGATCCGTCAGATGCTCGGCGGGGTTCAGATCGAACGGATCAGTACCAACCGTGCGAAGGATCTTTACCGGATCTATCTGACCGGCGAGCGGCTGATCCCGAAAAAATATATCATGCAGCTAGAGCGAGAGATCCACAGCCAGATATTCGGTGGCAGGGAGCTTGCTGTCAGGATCCGCGAGCAGTATCATCTGTCGGCACAGTACACGGCGAAAACGCTGCTCAGTGTGTATGAGGACAGCATCCGTCTGGAGTTGGAAGCATATTCCGTGCTGCTTTATAATCTGTACCGGTCGGCGACGCTCCAATTTACGGATGAGGAGCACCTCACCATACATATGCAGGACAATCTGCTGTCCAGAGAGCGCGGAGAGGAGCTTGCGGACATTCTGGAAAAGATCGTCTGCGACCGCTGCGGGCTTCGGATGATCGCAGAGCTTCAGTACGAGGAGCCGGAGGAAAGCAGATATAAGGAGGATTCGGATAAGCGGATGGAGATGGAGATCCGTCGGGTTGTCGCGAATTCTTCTTTTGGTGAAAAAGGTGAAAAAGGTGAAAAAGGCGGGAACGCAGGCGAGGGAGAGCTTCTCATACAGGATGGTGCGAAAGAGCAGCCGGAGGAGAATACCGCCGCAGAGAAGCAGCAGAACGCGAAGGCGGCAGCACCAAAGAAACCTGCAGCTCCGCCCGCTGCAACTGCACAGAAAAACGGCGGAGGCTTCCAGCGCGGCAGCTTTACGCGCAGGCGCTCCGACAATCCGGACGTGCTCTACGGCAGGGATTTCGATGAGGAGGATATCCCGATCGTTCAGATACAGGGAGAGATCGGCGATGTGGTGATCCGCGGCAGGATCATCGCAACGGACGAGCGCGAGATCCGCGGGGAAAAGACGATCCTTTTCCTCACGGTGACGGATTATACCGACACGATGGTGATCAAGCTGTTTACCAAAAATGAGGATCTGGACGAGCTGCGCGGTTCGCTGAAAAAGGGCACGTTCGTTAAGATCAAGGGCGTGGCGGCACTTGACCGGTTCGACCATGAGCTGACGCTCGGCTCTGTCATGGGTATCAAAAAGATCGCGGATTTCACGACGAAGCGTGCGGACAATTCCGTGCGTAAGCGCGTGGAGCTTCACTGTCATACCAAAATGAGTGACATGGACGGTGTATCCGAGGTCGGCGATATCATCGCGCAGGCGATCGCGTTCGGGCACAAGAGCATCGCCATCACGGATCACGGTGCCGTGCAGGCATTTCCGGTGGCAAATCATGCGATCCCTAGGGGTTCTGATTTCAAGGTCATTTACGGCGTGGAGGCGTACCTCGTCGATGATACCAAGCGCATCGTAACGAACCCGCGCGGGCAGGATTTTAACGGTGATTTTGTCGTGTTCGATCTGGAGACGACCGGCTTTAGCTCGAAAAAAAATAAGATCATCGAGATCGGTGCGGTGCGCGTATCGGGCGGTGTGATCACGGATCGTTTTTCAACCTTTGTCAATCCGAAAATACCGATCCCGTTTGAGATCGAGGAGCTGACCGGTATCCGTGACGATATGGTCATAGATGCACCGGTGATCGAGGAGATCCTGCCGGAATGTTTAGAGTTCTGCAGGGGCTGTGTCATGGTGGCGCACAACGCAGAATTTGACATGAGCTTTATCCAGAAAAACTGTGAGGATCTGTATCTTAGCTGTGAGTATACCGTGATCGACACGGTGGCGATGGCGCGTTTTCTGCTGCCGCAGCTTAACCGGTTCAAGCTGGATACGGTAGCAAAGGCAGTCGGCGTGTCACTGGAAAATCATCACCGCGCCGTGGATGATGCAGGCTGTACGGCAGAGATATTCGTGAAATTTATTGAGATGCTGGAGAGCCGCAGGATCACGGATCTGGATGCTTTGAATGAGCAGGGTATTCCGGATGCGGAAACGATCCGAAAAATGTCCACATATCATGCGATCATACTTGCCAAAAACGACATCGGACGCGTGAACCTGTACCGGCTCGTTTCCATGTCGCATCTGACCTATTATAACAAGCGTCCGCGCATTCCAAAGAGCGAGCTGCAGAAATACCGCGAGGGTCTGATCTTAGGCTCTGCGTGTGAGGCAGGAGAGCTGTACCGCGCGCTCGTGAACGGCAGACCCGCGCAGGAGATCGCAAGGCTCGTGGAGTTTTATGATTATCTGGAGATCCAGCCGGTCGGAAATAATGCGTTCATGCTGCGCGATAACAAAAGTCCGGTCAGTTCCGTGGAGGACATTCAGGAGCTGAACCGTCAGATCGTACAGCTTGGCGAGGATTTCCATAAGCCGGTGGTCGCGACCTGTGATGTGCATTTTTTGAATCCGGAGGATGAGGTGTACCGACGGATCATCATGGCGGGCAAAGGCTTTTCGGATGCGGATGAGCAGGCACCGCTGTATTTTCGGACGACCGAGGAGATGCTGGAGGAATTTCAGTATCTCGGCAGCGAAAAGGCGGAGGAGATCGTCATTACCAATACGAACCGCATCGCCGATATGTGTGAGCGGATCGAACCGGTGCGGCCGGATAAATGTCCGCCGGTGATCGAAAATTCCGATCAGATGCTGCGTGACATCTGTTATAATAAAGCACATGAAATGTATGGGCCAGATCTGCCGGAGATCGTGAAGGAGCGCTTGGAGCGTGAGTTAAATTCCATCATCGGAAACGGCTATGCGGTCATGTATATCATCGCGCAGAAGCTCGTGTGGAAGTCCAATGAGGACGGCTATCTGGTCGGCTCGCGAGGCTCGGTCGGATCGTCCTTTGTGGCGACGATGTCCGGTATTACGGAGGTCAATCCGTTAAGCCCGCATTATTACTGTAAAAACTGTCATTTCGTTGATTTTGATTCACCGGAGGTCAAAGCGTTCGCCGGACGCGGCGGCTGTGATATGCCCGACCGCTATTGTCCGGATTGTGGAGAACCGTTGGAAAAGGACGGCTTTGACATCCCATTTGAAACGTTCCTTGGCTTCAAGGGCGACAAGGAGCCGGATATCGACCTGAATTTCTCCGGCGATTATCAGAGTAAGGCGCACAAATACACCGAGGTGATATTCGGTGCCGGACAGACATTCCGCGCCGGAACGATCGGTACGCTCGCAGATAAAACGGCATACGGCTATGTCAAAAAATATTTTGAGGAGCGCGGCGTGCACAAGCGGAGCTGTGAGATTGAGCGCATCTTAGCCGGCTGTGTCGGCGTGCGGCGGACGACCGGACAGCACCCCGGCGGTATCGTCGTGCTTCCGGTCGGTGATGAGATCTACTCCTTTACACCGATCCAGCATCCGGCGAATGATATGACGACGGATACGATCACGACACATTTTGAGTACCATTCCATCGACCATAACCTGTTAAAGCTCGATATTTTAGGACACGATGATCCGACGATGATCCGTATGCTGGAGGATCTGACCGGCATCAATGCGCAGAAGATCCCGCTCGACGATGCGAGCGTGATGTCGCTGTTCCAGAACACGAATGCGTTGCAGATCTCACCGGAGGACATCAGCGGCTGCAGGCTCGGTGCACTCGGCATACCGGAGTTTGGTACGGATTTTGCGATGGGAATGCTGATCGACACCAATCCGCAGGAATTTTCGGATCTGGTGCGGATCGCAGGACTTTCACACGGTACGGATGTGTGGCTCGGCAACGCGCAGACACTCATCAAGGAGGGTCGTGCGACGATCTCCACCTGTATCTGTACGCGTGATGACATCATGACCTATCTCATCGGCATGGGCGTTGAGTCCGAGGAGTCCTTCAAGATCATGGAGGCAGTGCGAAAGGGCATGGTCGCAAAGGGAAAATGCGACAAATGGGATGAATGGAAAAAGGATATGATCGATCACGATGTACCCGACTGGTATATCTGGTCGTGTGAAAAGATCAAGTACATGTTCCCGAAAGCGCACGCGGCGGCGTATGTTATGATGGCGTGGCGCATCGCATACTGCAAGGTTTTTTACCCGCTCGCCTATTATGCCGCATTCTTTTCCATCCGTGCAAAGGCATTCAATTATGAGGTCATGTGCATGGGAAAGGAGCGGCTGGAATATTACATGAAGGATTACGAGCGGCGCAGTGCAGAGGCGGCAAAGGAGAATAAAAAGCTGCCGCCGGTCGAGCAGGATGCATACCGTGACATGCGTATCGTACAGGAAATGTACGCGCGCGGCTATGAGTTTTTACCCATCGACATTTACCGTGCGGATGCGCGTTATTTTCAGGTGATCGACGGCAAGCTGATGGCATCGCTGAACACGATCGACGGCATGGGCGATACGGCTGCCGATACGGTGGTGGAGGCAGCGAAGGATGGACCGTTCCTGTCGCGTGATGATTTCAGACAGCGGACAAAGGTATCGCAGAAGATCATAGACAACATGGCAGATATGGGAATGTTCGGTGATCTACCCGCAACGAACCAGATCAGTCTGTTTGATTTTGTGTAAAATGTAAATGAACAGAGGAGTATTCACAGGATGAGAGATTTATCAGAGATCAGAAAGGAAATTGATGAGATCGACACGCAGCTCGTCGAACTGTACCGGAAACGGATGGGGCTGACCGATCAGGTCGCAGAATATAAGATCACGACCGGAAAGCCGGTGCTCGACCGCGCGCGGGAGGAGAGTAAGCTCGATGCGCTCAGCGCGCTCGTCGATACGGATTTTTCCAAAAACGGTGTGCGTGAGCTGTTTGAGCAGATCATGTCCATCAGCAGAAAAAAGCAGTACCAGCTCCTGACCGCGCAGGGACTCATGCAGGAGCTTGGCATGACGGAGATCGACGCGCTGAAAAAGGAGGGCGCACGCGTCGTCTATCAGGGTGTGGAGGGCGCGTATGCACAGCTCGCGCTGACGGCATTTTTCGGTGAGCAGGCAGAGCGTTTTCATGTCGATACGTGGCGTGATGCGATGGAGGCGATCCGAAGCCATGAGGCAGACTATGCCGTGCTGCCGTTTGAAAATTCCTCCGCGGGCATCGTGGCAGAAAACTATGATCTGCTGCGCGAATACGGCTATTATATCGTTGGGGAGCAGACGATACCGGTCAACCACTGTCTGCTCGGGCTGCCGGATACAAAGCTCTCCGATATCCGCTGTGTGTATTCGCACCCGCAGGCACTCGCGCAGTGCTCGCGTTTTCTGGAGCAGCACCGCGAATGGCATGTACTGCCGCAGAAAAATACGGCACTTTCCGCCAAGCGTGTCTGCGACGACGGCTCACGTTCACAGGCGGCGATCGCAAGCAGTCTGACGAGCGAGCTGTATGGGCTGCATATTTTAGCCGAGGGCATACAAAATAACAGTATGAACGAAACGCGTTTTATCATCGTCAGCCGGAAAAATGAGTACGTTGCGGATGCGAAAAAGATCAGCATCTGTGTACAGCTAAAGCATGAGTCCGGTTCACTTTACCGTGCGCTGAGCCATTTTATCTTTAACGGGCTGAACATGACGAGCATCGAGTCCCGACCGATCGCAGGCAAAAACTGGGAATATCAGTTTTTCATTGATTTTGACGGAAATCTGCGTGAGCCTGCCGTACAGAATGCGCTGCGCGGACTTCGGGAGGAAACACTGGAGCTAAAGATCTTTGGCAATTATTAGGGAATGGTCAAAAAGGGAGAAAATATATGGGCGTGACAACATTTGCAGCAATCTATGTGGGTTCTTACGAGGTGAGTCTTAAAGTTTTTGAGATCTCAGGAAAAAAGCATATCCGCACCATTGATTTCATCAGAAGCCGTGTGGAGCTTGGAAAGGACGCATTTCACGGAAAGCCCATCGGCTATGAGCTGGTGGATGAGATCTGCGACGTGCTGACGGAATTTCGTCATATCATGGACGGATATCATACCGATGACTATGAAGCGTATGCGGGTCCTGCACTGCGGGATGCGGCGAACAGCCAGTTTGTCTGTGACCAGATCACACGGCGGACCGGCATCAGTCTGAAGCTCGTCGGCAACACCGAGCACCGTTTTCTGACGTATAAATGTGTCGCCTCCAAACCGGAATTTGACCGGATGGTGGAGGAGAGTGCGGCAGTCGTGAACGTCGGCGGCGGAGAGCTTCAGATCACGTTATTCGTGCACGGAGAGGTGCTGACCACACAGCATCTGGTGCTCGGAACGATGCGGCTCGCACAGCTTTTTTCCGATCAGGGGCTTCGACCGGACAGTGTGAGAAAGCAGATGAATGAGCTGATCGACAAGGAAATGGCAGTGTTCAAGGCACAGTATTATCAAAACCGCACGATCAAATATCTGATCCTGACCGGCGATTACAGTCTGGAGATCATGCGCCGGATGGACAAAAATATGGATGATGTGACCGTGGATGCGCGCAGGCTGTCCGGCTACCTAAAGCAGTTGGAAAAAAAGGAGCGTGCGCAGATCGCGGAGGCGCTGAACCTGTCAGATGATTCGGATCGGCTGCTGCTTCCGTCTGTGATCCTGTTCCACCGGATCGTTGATACGCTAGCGGCGGATGCCGTATGGGTGCCGGGTATCGATATCAGCGACGGCATTGTATATGATTATGCCGTGCGCAAGCGCTACATCAGACAGACGCATGATTTTGACCGTGATGTGCGTTCTGCGGCGCAGTCGCTGTCCCAGCGCTACATGAGCTATTCACCGCACATCGACGCACTTGTTGAGATGAGCAGTCTGATCTATGACGCGATGAAAAAGGTGCATGGCGGCGGCAGATATGAGCGGCTGCTTTTGCAGACAGCGGCGATCCTGCATGACTGCGGAAAATATGTCAGCTTTGCGAACGCGCCGCAGTGTGCGTATGACATCATCCGTTCGTCGGAGATCATGGGACTGTCCATGCGTGACCGTGAGATCGTTGCGAGCATCGTAAAATACAACACGTATCCGCTGCCGACGTATGACAAGGTGTGCGACGTGCTGGATGAGCAGGCATATCTGATCGTTGCGAAATGCGCAGCCATCCTGCGCGTGGCGAATGCGATGGATCGGAGTCACAAGCAGAAATTCCGAAATGTGCGTGCGGTGGTGAAGGAGCGGCAGCTCATTATTTCGATCGAAACGATGGATAACATGCCGTTAGAAAAAACGCTGTTTGACGCAAAGGCAGAGATGTTTCAGGATGTATTCAGCATCCGTCCGGTGATAAAGGTAAAGAAGCTGTATGTATAGGCTGCGGCAGGGATCGCAGACAGCACAAAATGAGGTGAAGCGTATGGAAAAGAATGACAGGGGAAAAACAATGGATTATGCAAATGCAAAATATTTTGAAAACCGCGAGTTAAGCTGGCTGAAATTCGACGGTCGTGTGCTGAACGAAGCACGCGACAAGTCGATCCCGCTTTTGGAGCGGACGAAGTTCGTCAGCATTACATCCTCGAATCTGGATGAGTTTTTCATGGTGCGCGTGGCATCGTTAAAGGACATGGTACATGCGAAGTACAAAAAGCCGGACATCGCCGGACTCACGCCGTCCGCACAGCTTACGCGCATCAATCAGCAGACGCGTGAGCTGGTCGAGCTGCAATATTCGACCTACAACCGTTCCATCCTGCCGCAGCTCCGCGCACAGGATATCTGCGTCTATGAACGGATGGAGGATCTGAGTGACGCGCAGCGGGAGAGCGCGGAGCGTTATTTTGAGGAGATCGTATATCCGGTGCTCACACCGATGGCGGTCGATGCCTCACGTCCGTTCCCGCTGATCCGGAATAAAACGTTAAACATCGCCGCGCTGATCCACAAGGATGAGGAGCATGTATTCGCGACCGTGCAGGTGCCGTCCGTGCTCCCGCGTCTGGTTCCGGTTCCGGCTGAGGGCGGGGATTATGCATATGCATATATCCTGCTGGAGCAGCTCATCATTTCACATATCGGTAAGCTGTTCTCCAATTATCACGTGCTGTGTACGAGTCCGTACCGCATCATGCGAAATGCGGATCTGCCGATCGACGAGGACGAGGCGGGCGATCTGTTAAAGGAGATCGAAAAGCAGTTAAAGAAGCGTCAGTGGGGCGAGGTCATCCGTCTGGAGGTCGATGACGGGATCGATAAGGAATTGCTCGCGATCCTAAAAAAAGAGCTGGATGTCGCAGGCGAGGATGTGTTCAAGATCAACGGTCCCTTGGATCTGACCTTTCTGATGAAGCTCTACGGCTTAGAGGGCAAGGATGAGCTTCGCTATGCGCCGTATCAGCCGCAGCCGGTGCCGCGTCTGATCGGGGAAAGCAATATTTTTGATGCGATCAAAAAGGGAGACATCCTGCTGCATCATCCGTACCAGACCTTCCGTCCGGTCGTTGATTTTATCCGGCAGGCAGCGAGTGACCCCGATGTCCTTGCCATCAAGCAGACGCTTTACCGCGTCAGCGGCAATTCACCGATCATCGCATCGCTCGCGCAGGCAGCCGAGAACGGCAAGCAGGTTACGGTGCTCGTGGAATTAAAGGCGCGCTTTGATGAGGAAAATAACATCGTTTGGGCGAGAAAGCTGGAGCAGGCAGGCTGTCATGTCATTTACGGACTGGTCGGACTGAAAACGCACAGCAAGATCGCACTGGTCGTCCGCAAGGAGGAAAACGGCATCTGCCGTTATGTGCACCTTGGTACCGGAAATTATAATGACTCCACGGCAAAGCTGTACACGGACTGCGGCATTTTCACCTGCTCCGAGGCGATCGGAGAGGATGCGACCGCAGTGTTTAACATGCTGTCCGGCTATTCGGAGCCGCTGAGCTGGAATCATCTGGTCGTAGCACCGATCTGGCTGCGCAAGAAGTTTTTGAAGCTGATCCGCAGGGAAACGCGCAATGCGCTGGACGGAAAGGAAGCGCGCATTGAGGCAAAAATGAACTCGCTGTGCGATCCGGAGATCATCGCGGCATTGTATGAAGCGTCCGCCGCAGGCGTACAGATCGATCTGATCGTCCGAGGCATCTGCTGTCTGCGCGTCGGCATTGAGGGCGTGAGTGAAAATATCCGCGTGCGCTCCATCGTCGGAAACTTTTTGGAGCACAGCC
>CAZERX010000014.1:16975-18369 GCA_964515045.1 uncultured Eubacterium sp. | reverse complement strand
ACCTACAATATTAAAGTAATAGCGACGTGCCTCACATGTCCAGTCCTCCTCCGTGTCCAGCGCTCCGAACTTTCCGAAGCCGTCTGCGGAGAACAGGATCTTTTCGCTCTGCTCATAGGTCACCATGACCTCCGGCCAGTGCACCATCGGTGCCATGAAAAAGGTGAGCGTGTGGCTGCCGAGCGACAATGACTCGCCCTCTGCGACCGTGATGCTCCGTCCGGCAAAGTCCGTTCCGAAAAACTGCTTCATCATCGGAAACGTCTTGGCGTTCGCCACGATCTGCATATCGGGATATTTTTCGGCTGCCTTTGCGATATTCGCCGCATGATCCGGCTCCATATGGGAGACGATCAGATAGTCGGGCGTGCGTCCGTCCAGTGCGCGGGAAAGATTGTCAAACCATTCCTCCGACGCGCGCGCATCCACCGTATCCATGATCGCGATGCGCTCATCCTTTATCAGATAAGAATTATACGATACTCCGTTCGGCACAATGTACTGACTCTCAAAAAGGTCTAAGGTCTTGTCATCCGCACCAATATAGATGATATGTTCTGAAATTGTCGTGTCCTTCATAGGTTCCTCCTTGCTGAATTGATACATTTATACTATCATGCCGCCACACAGTTTGCAAATACAGTTTTCGGGCGTTTTTTCTGCCTGTTTTTCCATCTGCACCCTTTTCATTTCCGTTCGGACGCGTTATAATCTTACTATTAGATTTTTTATAAAAACGAAGGAGGAATCTGCATGAATCCGCATAGAATCGTTCAACTGATCATCGGCGTTTCGCTGACTGCCGTCGGTGTGTACTGTATCCTCACCCCGAGCATCACGATCGCCGCATTTGCATGGATCATCGGTATTTTTATGATCGTCCACGCGCTGAGCCACATTGGTGTCTGGCGGGAGCGGCGCGCACTCGGCTTTGGTGAAAAATACGAGCTGATCTGCTCCATCCTGTCGCTGATCTTTGGTGTCGCGCTCATCGCGAGCAATTTCTTTCAGACGATGGTCAGCACCTTTATCATCTACATCCTCGCCGCGTGGATCGCCATGATCGGTATTTTCCGGCTGCTGACGGCATCCTCTCTGCGAAAGCTGGAAGCTGACATTTCCATCCGCATCAATAACTATCATTTTCAGATGATGGAGGGCGTGCTGCTCATTCTGATCGCGGCAGTGATCTTTATCCGTCCGAGCATCATCGCGACCATGATCGGTATCTTTATCGGGGCTTGTCTGGTGCTTTTCGGCACGCAGCAGCTCTACATCGCGATCAGAGACCGGCAGATCTAGGGCGTATAAACAGATACGGTATGCTCCCGTGGATATCTTTGTATTCCATGAGCGCATACCGTATCTTTTGTTTTATCACAGATTTTCCAGTT
>CAZERX010000014.1:0-16875 GCA_964515045.1 uncultured Eubacterium sp. | reverse complement strand
TTTATTCATATGGTATCTCCGCCCTTATCTGTCGGAATGCCTCATCTGCCGAAACAGAATCACCCGACTTTGCCTGAATAAGACCGGTCTGCATCATAGTATCGTATTCCTCTCCGGTCAGCGCGTCTCTCGTTGCAAGCCGTGCCGGAAGATTCAGTGAAAACGGCACGCCATCCCGCAGAATGACCTGTCTGTACGCCATATCAATAAAAACGGATACCGGTATGCCCAGACGATCCAGTATTTCCTCTGCCTGTTCCTTGATATTCGGCTGAATACGCGCGGTTACGTTCGCTGTTTTTGTTGCCATGTCTGACACCTCCTCATCAGCTTTAATGTACCACCATGTATCGCATTTTGCAATACCAAAACTCCCGCAATCTTACTGTCTCCTCATAAACACTGCCGCACAGTGCGCCGGAAGCATCACCTCCAGCCTGCCCTCATGCACACTGTATCGGATCGGCGTACCGGAAAAGCCCTCATCCGAGGTGATCATCAGCCGGTCCATCTCACAGTTCATCGGTATACCTGCTTCCCAAACGGACTGTCTGACGCTGCGTGCGCGCTCGTCGTTATTCACCAGAATGACGAACTGCTCCTCGCGGGTAAACCGTCCATAGGCAAGATACTGGCGTTCTCCGGCAAGGAGCTTCAGCGAGCCGGTGCGGAACGCCGTATGCGCGCGGTGCAGCGCGATCATTTCCTTATGGAATCGGATCAGCTCTTGATCTGGCGAATCCCACGGATAGGTGCGTCGGTTGTCGGGATCGGTGAAGCCGCACACGCCCGCTTCATCACCGTAATACAGGGTCGGCGCGCCCTCCCACGTCATCTGGATCACGACTGCTTCACGCATGACCGCCCGATCCACGCCGCGCTCTGCCGCCTCACAGCCGAGCTGCGCCGCGCGTCCTGCGCAATGGTTCGTCCGCGTGAGGAAACGCGAATGGTCATGATTGGACAACTGGTTCATCGCACATTGCAGCGACGGCGTGAGGAAATCTGCCCGATAGTGCTGCATCGCGCCGATGAAGCTCTCCGCATTTCCGAGCATTCCCTCGTCAAAGCGATCCGAATGCTTCTCCATTCCGGTCAAAAACCATGTGACCGGCTCCATGAACGCGCCATAATTCATGATCGTATCCCACTCATCCCCGCGCAACCAGTGCTCTGCCTCGCCGTAGTGCTCCGCCAGAATGACCGCATCCGGCTTCGCATCCTTGACTGCCTTCCGGAAATCCTTCCAAAAGCTGTGGTTGAACGCCTCATCATGTCCGAGATCTGCCGCCACGTCGAGCCGCCACCCGTCGGCATTATAAGGCGGTGACACCCATTTTTTTGCAATCTCCAAAATATATGCACACAGCTCCGGCGAATTGTCATAGTCGAGCTTCGGGAGTGTATCGTGTCCCCACCAGCCCTCGTAGGTCGTGTTGTACGGCCACGCAGTCTGATCCTGAAAACGGAAAAAGCTCCGGTATCTGCTGTCCTTATCAATATACGCACCCGCTTCACAGCTTCCGGTCTGCGCATAGATCTCCTCGCGGTCGAGCCACTTATGGAACGAACCGCAGTGATTGAACACGCCGTCTAAAATGACACGGATGCCATGCGCGTGCGCCTCCTCCACCAGCCGGATAAAAAGCTCATCACTTGCCGCAAGATTCGCTGTATCCGTCACGCGGCGCTGATACTTCGTCGCTTTCCGGTTGTCACGCTCACCCTCTGACAGACATTCACCGCCATCCGACACGATCCTGCCAAGATGCGGGTCAATGTGATCGTAGTCCTGTCCGTCGTATTTGTGGTTAGACGGCGAAACGAAAATGGGATTAAAATAGATCGCCTCAACTCCCAGCTCCTGCAGATAATCGAGCTTCTGACGCACGCCCTCCAGATCACCGCCGTAAAATTCTGCCACGGAAAACTCAGACGGCGGCTGATCCCAGTCGCGCACCCTGCGGCTGCCGTGACGGATGTAGAAATATTCGTTATCCTCCACATCATTCGTCGAATCTCCGTTATAAAAACGGTCTACGAGTATCTGATACATGACTGCGCCCTTCGCCCAGTCCGGCGTGTGGAAGCCCGGCTGGATGGAAAACTCATACCGCGCACGGCGCTCCGTCGTCACGCCGCACCGGTCATAATAGCAGCGCAGCAGACCGGTACATACCTCAAAGCAGTACGAAAAACGCTCCCTGCCGAGCGTTATCATCACGCTGAAATAGTCAAAGCCGTCCTCCGTCTCCGTTTTCCGCATCGTGTAACGCTGTTCTCCGTTCCACAGCCAGACGATATCGACATTATTCTCTGCCGCACGAAAACGGATGATCACGGTCTG
Organism: uncultured Eubacterium sp.; assembly: GCA_964515045.1. Taxonomy (GTDB): domain Bacteria; phylum Bacillota; class Clostridia; order Lachnospirales; family Lachnospiraceae; genus W0P33-017. The sequence goes on along the minus strand of CAZERX010000014.1, from coordinate 14,528 downwards.
CCCTGCCTCCGGCTCCGGCGGTATGCGGTAATCCGGCGTTCCGTCCGAGTACAGTGCTTTTTTGCGCAGCACCGGACGCATTTCCATCATGTACTGGATCTTTCGGTTCATTTCATATGCTGAATATTCTTTCATGGTCGTTCGCTCCCGAATAATTTTTTGGAGAATTATGATGCAGTGGGTTCACACAAAGTAAAAAGGCAGGACAACGAGTCCTGCCTTTTTAGGAGAAGGTATTTTTACTATAGGGTGTAGCAAAAATCATATAATGTATGGGGGGTTTTTACATGTATTATAATATCATGCCCTTATAGAAAAGTGTGCACAAAGTTCACAAAGTTTCTCGTTTATTTTTGTGCATTTTCCCCATCTTTCGACTGAAACAGCGCTTCAAATTCCTCTCTGTTGATCTTTTCTTTCTCGATCAGCAGCTCCGCACAGCGGTCTAATACATCGCGATGCTCCAAAATGATCTCCTTCGCCTTGGCGTAGCACTCGTCGATGATGCGCTTCATTTCCTCGTCGATCGAGGTCGCAACGCCCTCGCCGTAGCCCCGTGCGTGTGCCAGATCGCGTCCGATGAATACCTCGTCCTCGTCGTTATTATAATTGATCAGACCGACACGCTCCGACATGCCGTACTTCGTCACCATCGCCTTCGCCAGCTCGGTCGCCTGCTTGATGTCCTGTGATGCGCCGGTCGTGATGTCGTCAAAGACCAGCTCCTCTGCCACTCTGCCGCCCAGATCCACGATGATCTCCTGCAGCATCCGCTTTCTTGAATTGAACATTTCATCCTTTTCCGGCAGCGGCATCGTATAACCGGCAGCTCCCGCTCCGGTCGGGATCACGGATACACAGTATACCGGTCCGACATCCGGCAGCACGTGGAACAGGATCGCGTGACCCGCCTCGTGGAATGCCGTAATGCGTTTTTCCTTGTCGGAAATGATATGACTCTTTTTCTCTGCGCCGATACCGACCTTGACGAATGCCTGCCGGATATCCTCCTGCACGAGGAACGGACGGTTTTTCTTTGCCGCAAGGATCGCGGACTCATTCAGCAGGTTCTCCAGATCCGCTCCGGTAAAGCCTGCCGTCGTCTGCGCGATCTGCTGGAGATCGACATCCTCAGCGAGCGGCTTATTTTTGGCGTGCACCTTTAGGATCTCACCACGTCCGCGCACATCCGGTCTGCCGACCGTCACCTTTCGGTCAAAACGTCCCGGACGCATGATCGCGGGATCTAAGATATCGACACGGTTGGTCGCTGCCATCACGATGATGCCCTCGTTGACACCGAAGCCGTCCATTTCTACCAATAACTGGTTCAGCGTCTGCTCGCGCTCGTCATGTCCGCCGCCCATACCGGTGCCGCGTCGTCTCGCCACCGCGTCGATCTCGTCTATGAATACGATACAGGGGGCATTCCGCTTGGCATCCGCGAACAGGTCACGCACGCGGGAAGCTCCCACGCCAACGAACATTTCTACGAAATCCGAACCGGAAATGCTGAAAAACGGTACACCCGCTTCGCCTGCGACTGCCTTCGCGAGCAGGGTCTTACCGGTTCCCGGCGGTCCGACGAGCAGTACGCCCTTCGGGATCCGCGCACCGAGTCTGGTGTATTTCGCCGGTTCACGCAGGAAATCCACGATCTCCTCCAGCTCCTCCTTTTCCTCATGCAGACCCGCCACGTTCGCAAAGCCGATCTTTTTGTCCGAATCGAGTGACATGCGCGCACGGCTCTTGCCGAAATTCATCATCTGCGCGTTGCCGCCGCCTGCCTGATTGTTCATGATCATAAACAGGATGAACATCGCCGCAAATACGAGCAGCAGCGGGAGCAGCGAGGTCAGCCAGCTCTCTGCGGGCACCTTTCGCGTCACATAGTTAGTAAAATCTGCCTGATCCATCAGATCGATCACGCTCTGTGTATCAAACACATAAAAGGTCTTCTGCATCGAATCCGTCATCGTGACCGTCACCGTTCCGGTCGGTATGTCACGGCTCGGCGCGACATCCACTGCCGCGACTGCCCCGTCTGACAGATCCTGCTCAAAGATAGATATATTATAGTCACTGGTCACGCCGTTTCCCGATCCGAATGCAAACCACAGAAAAATGACCGCAAGGATCAGAATGAGATAAAGCACGGCTCCCCGATAATTTCGTTTCAAAACAGTCCTCCTTTATTACTCGTCAAACTTTACTACCCCGATATAGGGCAGATTCCTGTATCTCTGGTCATAATCCAGACCATAGCCTACGACAAATTCATCCGGTATCTCAAAGCCGACATAATCCACGGCAACCTCCGTCACGCGCTCCTCCGGCTTGTCAAGCAGTGTGCACAGCTTTAAGGACTTGGGATTGCGCTGCTTTAGGTTCTCCATCAGATAGGCAAGTGTGCGTCCGGTGTCGATGATGTCCTCGACGATCAGCACATTTTTTCCCTCGATCGGTGTGTCGAGATCCTTGATGATGCGCACGTTTCCGGATGAGCGTGTCTGCGAGCCGTAGCTGGACACGGACATAAAATCGACCTCAACCGGCACACTCATACGCTTTGCCAGATCCGTCATAAAAAATACGCCGCCCTTTAAGATACACAGCATATATACGTCCTCGCCCGCGTAGTCTGCGCTGATCTGCGCGCCCATCTGCGCAATGCGCTCTGCGATCTTTTCCTCTGATATCAGTTCATGGATTGTCTCACTCATTTTCGTTTCCTCCGTCGTATTGTACTTGTAAGATCCGTGCGGTGTCTGTCCGCACCTTATAATGCTCGCTGATCCTGTGACCGATGACCCACATGATATGCGAGCCGTCCGCCAGAAGCAGCAGCGAATCCCGCTCGTCTGCGGGGATCTTTTCGTTGATCAGATATTTTTTCAGCGACTGCCGGTGCCCTTCGGCATCCACGGTCAGATAATCGCCGCTCTGCCGCCTGCGGATCTGCACATGATGTTCTATTTTATCATAATCAAACCATTTCGTATACTTTTTTTTGGAAATTTGAGCATCCGCGGGCGCTTCGATGAGCGCAAGCCGCACGCCTGCGTCCGTCAGATCCCCTGCAGGTGCGATGTCCTGCCGCTCCCCGCGCCAAAGACGCACACCCTCATACACACGCTTTGCCGTGATGTCATACGGCAGCGTGCAGCTCCGTCCGGTCTGCCGCGCGAAAAGCTCCCGAACCTCCTGCACATGCACGGCAGCCAGATCCTTTGACACGCCCGCCGTCCGCTGCAATGCAAGGTAAATGACGCGCCGCTGCATGAGCGGTGCCTCCTGCCCCAGTGTATCCCCGATCAGACACTGCCCTTCCTGCTCCTTTACATACCGCGCGTACAGCAGAACGGTCTGCTCCGCCAGATAGTCCTCTGCCTCCCATAGCTGCACCGCGCTCCCGCAAAGATGCCGGATCGCCGCAGTGTTCATGTCCGTAAGCACCGTAAGCACCTCACCGCGCATCCGGTTTCTCGTATAGGTACGGTCGGCATTCGTCCGATCCTCCCGCCAGACGATCCCTTCCTCCTGCAAATATTGCTCAATCTCGCCGCGCGTCGCCATGAGTAGCGGTCGTATAATGTTATCCCGCACCGGACGCATCCCGCCAAGCCCGCGCAAGCTGCTCCCGCGTATCGCCTGCCAGAGCACGGTCTCCGCCTGATCCTCGCTGTGATGTGCGACCGCGATGCGCACGCGTGCGGCGCAGGCTTCCTCTGCCGCCTGCGTGAACGCGCGGTAACGAAGCTCGCGCGCCGCTTCCTCCACCGAGCACCCATGCGCACGCGCATATGCCGGTGCATCCACGTGTACGACCGCGCAGGGAAGTCCTCTCTCGTCACAAAAATCTGCAACATACACGGCATCTGCGAGGCTTTCTGCACCGCGGATCCCATGCTCCACATGCACGATACGGAGTGTGAAATCCACCTGCGCACGGTACGCCATGAGCACTGCCAGAAGGCACATGGAATCTGCGCCTCCGCTCACGCCCGCGAGCACAGTATCTCCCGCACGGATCATCTGATATTCCTCTATGAACGGATAGATCTTTTGTAAAAACTGTTCTCTCATCGAATGCTTCCTATTTCTCCCAGATGCCCGCCACGAGCACCGTCATGTCATCCCTGACCACGCCGCCGGTAAACAGCGACACGCGCTCCAGTATCTTTTTTGCCAGCTCGTTCGGATTCGTGCACTGCACGGTCTCCAGTATCTCACACATCGTCTGCTCCGGTGACGGCACATGCAGATGCTCCAACACACCGTCCGTCATCAGGATCACATAATCACCGCCGCTCACGTGCGAGGATGCCGTTTCGATCTGCGGTGACAGCTCTGCACCGACCGGAAGCCCCCTGCACGGGATACAGCATACGTCCGCGCCGCGCTTGATGAACGCCGCGGCAGCACCGATCTTATAAAACGTGACATCGCCCTGATACAGATCCACGCTGCAGATGTCCACGGTCGAATACGAATCCTCCTGATCGTGCAGCACACATGCAGCATTCAGCATCCGAAGAGCGCTTTCCTCCGAAAAACCGGCTTCTAAAAATCTCTCCATTAACTCTAACACCATTTCACTTTCCTTACAAGCGCTGTTTCCGCTTCCCATCCCGTCAGACAGCATGAGCACCGCCTGTCCGTCGTGATTTTCCACATAAGAAAAGTTATCCCCCGACACCGCCGCTCCGTCACGGATCAGCCGCGCCGTGCCGTAGGTGCTGTGATAGAGCGTGTCCTCCTCATAGACATACGGCGCAGGCAGCCTGCCGATCAGTGTTTTGGAATCCTTATGCAGACTCATATCCACGTCGAGCGCGCGGCTGACCACCTTCGTCAGATTTTTCGTCGAGATACAGTTGCCCTGTCTGGAGCGTGCGTCCATCGACAGCGTGATCCTGCCGTTTTTCTTTTCCAAAAGGCGCAGGTTCTGCACGAGGATCCCCTGCTCCTTCGCAAGATACCGCAGGGTCGAGAGTGCTGGCTTTTCTTTTTTCGTCAGGTCAATGGAATCCTTGGTGCAGTCCTCCATGATATACGCCATCGCCTCCAACTGCTCCGCGATCACCGCACGGTTTTCCAGCAGACGGTTGTACCACGACAGGTTCAGCCGCGCCCGCTCAAATACGCGTGTCGCCTCCATCGCCAGCGCTTCACTGCGGATACAGTGCTCTTTCAGACGCTGCCGCGACTCTGCGGCGGCTTTTCCCGCCTGATACATAGAAGTCAGATATGCAGCCAGCGCCTGATACATCGGCGCGTCCGGTCTGTCCCAGCAGAGCGCGCACTGAGCACAGTCCGTGCAGATGCGTCCGGTGATCTCATTATGTAGCTTTCCCATCTCCTCTGACGTGAAATCCTTTTTTTCCGTATTCATCCCTGCCAAAAGCTGTGACAGCTCCCCGAACGAATCCGCATAGCCGAGCAGCCGGTTTTCATCTGCCTGCCGCGGGAGCGGGCGATCCGGCAGACGCTCGATCAGAAACGGCAGCCAGTACAGCAATCTGGAAAATACGAACACCGCCGCAAGACAGATCACGCTCTCCATCAGCTTGAGCGGCAGATCATTCTGCAGGCGATTGGTCAAAAGATCCCCGCTGATACTGATACACAGCGTCACCGCAGCCGATGCCGCCGCAGCCGTCGCCACCAGACATTTGTGGTCGATCCACTCACAGATACGCACGATCAGCCAGATGATCACCATTCCCAATGTATAGCGGAGCGTCTGCATCAGCGGCAGCGTGAGTGCCATGCCGCCGAACATGACTGCGCCGAGCAGAAGCCGCCCCTCGCCGCGCAGCAGCGCCGCCGCGTAATACGCCGGTATGAGCGGATAATAGCCCCCGATACAAAAACGGCTCATCAGCGCTCCGAGCAGCGCGATCAAAAGTTTCCTGTAGCTTTCTTTTTTCATTTCCTTTCACCTCCGAAATAAGATCGAAGGTCATTATAGAAAAATTTTTCTCCGCAATTTGTCAAAAAAAAGACGGGATCTGAAAAAGCGTTCGCCAAAACGCTCCTTCAAATCCCGATTTTTCACGATTGCAGGTACTTCATTCCGTCGAGGCGGTTCACCGTCAATCCTGCTCCCGATAGATGATCTCATCATCGTAAAACAGTCCGTAGCGGTGTGCTTCATTCTCAATATATTCCTGCGACTCCATACTCTTTTCTTTTTCCTCTAATTCCTGCTGTCTGGCTTCCTCCGCGCGCTTCTGCTCCTCGTAGGCTGCCTCCCTCACGGCAAGCTCCTGATTCTTGTGGTAGAGCTTCACGATCTGGGTGGACATGAGCACGATCAGCAGACACACCATACAGGTGATGCTGAGCTTTGCCATGCGGTTCTGCTTTTTTCTTCCTCTGGACATTCCATCACTTCCTCTGTTCCATGATCATAGCTTCAACATACTTATTTTAACCATCTTACAGAGCTTTTTCAACCGTTTTTTCTGACAGAGCAGGACTTTTCCACAAAATGCCGCGCCATCGCGCCGTCTGGAACGCACATACCCTGCCGCCCTGCCAAGCGGCACAGCCACCCGCGCGCGGAAGCGCCGGAACAGTCTCAGCACCCGCGGTGTGATGATCCGACCGAAGCTGCACGCATACGACAGCATCCCTGCCGCGACCGCGCCGAAAAGATACGCGCGTACTTCTCCGTTCGTCTTTTCATACAGGGTCAGAAAAACCGCCGCCGCTGCACACAGCCAGTAGAGCAGATCCTCCAGACTGACGAGAAATATGCCGTGCGCGATCAGGGCGCGGAGCATCCGCAGCACATCATAGCTCGCCGCCAGCACGATCCCCAGCAGAAAAAAGCTGCACGCCAGCGCAAGCTCACGGTAGATGCCGGCATCGATCATGCGTATCTGCATCAGCGCAGCAGACGGCTGAGCCATGAGCCGCCGTCCTTCGCGCCCTTGACATCCGAATAGGACAGACTGTCGATCTGTCCTGCGATGTCCACTTCGCCCTTTTCGAGCGACAGGCGGTTGACATGCAGATCGTTTCCCTTGATGAGCAGCATCCCCTGCTCCGTTTCAAGCAGGATCTCATTCACGTCAAAGGACAGCACATCCACGATTCCGCTGAAATTACCGGTCCTCCGGTCGTTCATCAGGATCCGGTGGATCGCTGCCGTCTTTTTTTCATCCATACGAAAGCCCCCTTTGCATATAGTACACTGTATGCAAAGCAAAGACCCGCTAGACCTCTGATCAGAGATATTCAAACAGCTCTGCGGCTTCGTCCTTTTTGGTCGTCTGTGCGATCGCCTTCACGCGCACCTTCACCGTTTTTGTGCCGAACTGGATCTCGATCTCATCACCCTCCTTCACGTTCAGTGATGCCTTCGCGACCTTGCCGTTGACGAGCACACGTCCCGCATCGCACGCCTCGTTCGCCACCGTGCGCCGCTTGATCAGACGCGATACCTTCAAAAATTTATCTAATCTCATCGTTTTCCCCTTTCTGTCGATGATCTTTCCTATCACAGAAAAAACGGGCTTCTTGTCGTAAGAAGCCCGCCTCTGATGTATCCGTTCAGATTAAGCGTTTACCAGATCCTTCAGTGCCTTACCAGCCTTGAACTTCGGAGCCTTGGAAGCTGCGATGGTCATCTCCTTGCCGGTCTGAGGATTTCTTCCGGTTCTTGCTGCACGCTCAGATACCTCGAAGGTACCGAAGCCTACTAACTGAACCTTCTCGCCCTTGGTCAGCTCCTCTGCAACTACGTCTGTGAATGCCTTCAGAGCAGCCTCTGCGTCCTTCTTTGATAATCCTGTCTTATCAGCCATTGCTGATACTAACTCCATCTTATTCATGATTTGTTTCCTCCTGTTGGATTGCTTTCTTTTTTAATTTCTACGATAATCCGTAGCTGTCCGAATTACCCATGCATATTATTTATACTTGGTTTTTGGCGCATTGTCAAGGTTATTTGCGGATTTCTCACGAAATCTGTAACAGATCAGCCATTAAAGCATTTTCTGTATCATCGCGAGCACTTCGGTACCGAGCGCTTTGGATCTGCTCTCTGCATCCTCAAGCGAGCTTCCCTTCACGCCGAGGTAGAACTTCACCTTCGGCTCCGTGCCGGACGGACGGACGCATACCCACGCATCATCAGTCAGCTCGTAATAGAGCACGTTGGAGGACGGAAGTCCGGTCGGGCGCTCATTTCCTGCGGCATCCGTGATGATTCCGGTCTTGTAGTCGCGCACTGCCGTCACGCCGTAACCGCCGATCTCCTTCGGTGCATCTGCGCGCAGGGTGTTCATGATCTCCTGTATCTTTGCCAGTCCCTCGATACCCTTTAAGGTGATGGACTCTACATGATCGTTGTAGTAGCCGTAGCGCTCATACATGGCGAGCATCGCATCCCACAGCGTCATGTTCTTTGTCTTGTAATATGCGGCTGCCTCACATAAGGTCATGGATGCAACGACTGCGTCCTTGTCGCGCGCATACGTTCCGGTCAGACAGCCGTAGCTCTCCTCCATACCGAACAGATATGTGCCTTTGCCCTCACGCTCGAATTTTAAGATCTGCTGTCCGATGAACTTAAATCCGGTCAGCACCTCGATCAGCTCAATGCCGTAATATGCAGCGATCGCATCTGCCATATTCGTAGACACGATGGAACGGATGAACGCACCGTCTGCGGGCAGACTGCCGTCGCGCTCCTTCCGCTGTCCGATCACATAATCGCCGATCAGACAGCCGGACATATTTCCGGTCAGTGAATGATACTCGCCGGTCTTAGAATCCTTGACATATACGCCAAGCCGGTCTGCATCGGGGTCTGTTGCAAGAATCAAATCAGCATTTACTTTTTTGCCAAGCTCTAAGCCGAGTGCGAAGGCTTCCTCCGTCTCGGGATTCGGATAGCTGACAGTCGGGAAATCTCCGTCCGGAAGCTCCTGCTCCGGTACGACGTAAACCTTGGTAAAGCCAAGCTCCTTCAATACACGGCGGACCGGCAGATTTCCGGTGCCGTGCAGCGGCGTGTATACGATGGTCAGCTCGTCCTTCACCGCGTCGATGCAGTCCTGATGCAGCACCAGACTTTTCAGCTCTGCGATATAGGGATCGTCGATGTCCGCACCGATGGTCTGATACAGCCCTGCCGCTACTGCTGCCTGCCTGTCCATCGTCTTTACGGTCGCATAATCCGTGACCTTCTTTACCTCATCCATGATGCCGCCATCGTGCGGCGGTGTGATCTGTGCGCCATCCTCCCAGTACACCTTGTAGCCGTTGTACTCCGGCGGATTGTGGCTTGCCGTGATGTTGATGCCGGCGATGCAGCCGAGACGACGCACGGCATAAGACAGCTCCGGTGTCGGACGAAGGCTCTCAAATACATACGCCCGAATACCGTTCGCTGCGAGACAGAGTGCTGCCTCATCTGCAAACTCCGGTGACATGTGGCGGGAATCAAATGCGATCGCCACGCCCTTTTTCTCACCGCCGACGGCAAGGATATAATTTGCCAGTCCCTGCGTTGCCTTGCGCACGGTGTAGATATTCATGCGGTTCGTGCCTGCGCCGATCACGCCGCGCAGTCCTGCTGTTCCAAATTCGAGATCCATGTAAAAGCGATCCTCGATCTCCTTTTCATTGTCTGCGATCGACCGAAGCTCTGCCTTGGTCTCCTCGTCAAAGTACGGATTGTCCAGCCACTGCTGATACATTGTCCTGTAATCCATGTGTGTCCTCCTGTATCCCTCTCTTTTTTTGCTGTATTGCTATATATTAAGTGAACGGTGTCACTTAGTTACGTCAGTCCGAACCGGTTCCGGTCAGCGATTTGATCAGATCCGAGATCGTGTCCAGATACGTGCTGTAATCGGTCGTACCCGTCGTGGTATCGGTCGTACCCGTTGTACTGTCCGTCGTGCTGTCTGTGGTGGTATCCGTCTGCGATGACGATGTACCGGACGAATCCGTTGTCTCGCGGTCAGCCGGCAATGCTGCCTGCACCGGCGCGCTGTCGTCATCGTCGTCTCCGGTATCTGCAAGCTGCGGCTCTCCGATCTGGATCTCAGCCTCGTCGGAATGGATGACCAGTTGGCGCTCCCACGTGTCGAAACCGTCCGCAATGACGGTCAGCCGATAAACGCCGTAGCGCAGCTCTACCGGCTTGTCATAAGAGATCTCCTCCCCATTGATATAAAGCTCTGCACCCTCCACGTTCACATCAAACGTGACCTGACAGAATTTCGGTCCTTCGCCCTTGTATTCATTCAGATCGACCTTTGTCACCTCTCCGCGGAGCACCTCGACCGTACCGCTGTCTCCCCAGCCGTCATTCGCCACGGACAGCTCATAAGTGCCCTCCGGCACGATCATCTGCATATCCGGCGTGACTTTGGCATAGATCTTGGTTCCAAGACTGATCCAGCCGCCCTCGAACAGCTCTGTATTCATCAGCGCGATCGTTCCGTGTCCCCGCGTCACCTGCACCGACAGGATCTGCTTGTCCAGCCCCTGCACGGTCAGCACATCGCCCTCTGCGATCTGCGCGACAGAAAGTTCCTCCTCACCGGAAAATACGCGGATATATGAATCATAATGGTATTTCGTGTCTCCGATGGTAAACATCCCGATCGACGGATCGATCGAAAAGCGCGTGATATTTTCCTGATACCATGTCTGCGGTGCGATCCGTATGCTCGTCAGCTTCGCCTCGTTATCAAGCTCGCCGAGCGTGACCGCGCGTCCTGCCTGCAATCTGGACGCAGACATATACTCGCCGAACTCATCCAATATCTGCGTACCCTTGGTATAGCTGTACTGTACGGTACGCAGGGAATCCGGCAGTCCGAGCACGATCAACTGTGCCTCCGTATCGACGCGGATCACGAGATAGATCTTTTCCTGCGTCTGCGTATCCTGCGCAGTATCGGTCTCCGCCGAAGCATCCGCTTCCTCATCGTCCGCGTTCTCCGTGCGGACAGAGCCGTACTGCTCCATCGAGATCCGATCCTTTGTGCCCGCTCCGCAGCCGCAGACGACCATCATACATGCGATTATCGTTAATACATAAGTAAAAAAATGCCTGCTCATGCAGCTATTATATACTATTTCACGAGATAAAACAACAGCGATAAAAACTCCTCGCGTCTGGCTTCCTGTCCGTAGATACGGATCAGCTTCTCCGTGTCACGCTGGGAGACCCATGTTTTTCGCGCATTATAATAATGATTGACGATCTTCCAGTATTTTTCGGGATAGAGCAAAAGCAGGTAGAGCTTACGAAGCTCCCAGTCTGCCAGCGCACCGACCTCATTGTACGCCATGACCATATCCATGCCAAGACCGCTGTTCCAGTTGTGCTTTTCTAAGATCTTTCGCATGAAATTCGCCAGATCCGACACGCGAAGCCCATAGTGCAGGCGTTCAAAGCCGACCACGGCAAGTCCGTCATGCGTAAAAATGAGGTTGTGCTGATTAAAGTCTCCGTGACAGAGCTGCATTGCGTCAGACGGTATCCGAAGCTCCTCCTCCAGTGTCAATACCTGCTGTGCCTGCTTCGTATAATGCGCATAACAGCGCAGAAATTCGCTCTCGAACGCGTTTTTCTTTTTCTTGGCGCGCACATAATTTCTGACCTTGCGAAGCTCACGCGTATGCTTCGCGGCAGTGTCCGCAGGCGGCGGACAGATCTCCGGCGTGACCTGCGGCTGCAGATCCGCGAGCAAAAGGTGCAGCTTTGCCAGATGACGCGTCACATACAGCACCTCATCGGCATCCCGCGTGTCACATTCCCTGCCCTGATGCGTTTTCCGCAGAAAATAGCTGATACCGTCGATATCCGTATAGCTCCACGCGCCCTCCGTCGTCTGCACGAGCTGTTCCGTCAGAAATCCCCGCGTCCGCAGAAAATCCAGCGTTTCTGCCAATAGCTCCAGACGGTGCACCGAGCCGTGATATTCCTTCAGCAGCCAGATCCCGTCTGCATCCGTGCAAAGGAGCGAGCCGCGCCCTTTCATCGTTCCGGTAAATTCATTGGGATATGCACTTAGAATCTGTTCTGCCCGATAATACATAAAAAACCCCTCCATATTCAAAAATGACACATCTTTTGTGTCCCTTTCATCCTATGAAGGGTGTTCGCTATTTATTCCTGATCTGCGCGAGCAGATATTCCTTTGTGTTGCATTCGGGCTGCTCGAGCACCAGCTCCAGAAGCTCCTGCAGCCGCGCTCCAATCTCCTTGCCCTGCGGCACGCCTGCCGCGATCAGATCTGCGCCATCCACTGCGAGATCACGGACAGACAGACACTGCTTCTGCGCGAGGATCTGCTCATACACTGCCTCATACTGATCGACATAGTGCAGCTTTTCGGCTCTCTGATACCCGCTCTGCGCGAGGATGTCCGCACGCTTCACTGCAAAAAGTGCCGGATACTGCTCCTGTCCGATCCGGTGTATCGCCCGACGCACGTTTTTCTCCGTCAGCGGCGGATTATTGTCATGCCAGCGGACCAGAGCCGTGACCCTGCGGATCGTATCGTTGTCGAGCTTCAAACGGCGCAGGATCTGACGCGCAAGCTCCGCGCCCTCGATCGGATGACCGTGAAAATGGTCGATGCCGTCTGCATCCGTCGTCTGAACCCGCGGTTTTGCGACATCGTGCAACAGCATGGTGAGCCGCAGCACCTTATCGGGTGCGATCTCAGTCAGACTGTGCAGCGTATGCTCGCCCACACTGTAACAGTGATGCGGATTGTGCTGCTCCGTCTGCATCATGTCGTCCAGCTCCGGCAGAAAATACGCGCTCAGTCCGGTGTCGTAAAAAAGCCGCACGCCGTCCGGATGTGCACTGGTGAGCGTTTTCAGAAGCTCCGTCTGGATACGCTCGGCACTGATCCTTCGGAGTGTGCCCGCGAGCATGTGTATCGCCGAAAATGTTTCTTTTTCAATGGAAAAGCCGAGCTGCGCACCAAAACGGATCGCACGCATCATACGCAGTGCATCCTCCGTGAAACGCTCCATCGGATCGCCGACGCAGCGGATGATACCGTTTTTCAGATCCTCCCTGCCGCCGTACAGATCGACCAGTCCGGTCTTTTCATTATATGCCATCGCATTGATGGTGAAGTCGCGCCGTCTGAGATCGTCGGACAACTGCGCCGTAAAGCGGACGCTCTTGGGATGTCTGCCGTCCTCATACTCTCCATCCACACGGTAGGTCGTCACCTCATAGCCGATATGGTCGAGCATGACCGTGACCGTACCGTGCTGCAATCCGGTGTCCACCGTGCGCCGGAACAGCTCCTTGACCTGCATCGGCTTCGCGTTCGTCGTGATGTCCCAGTCCTGCGGCGTGCGCCCAAGCAATACATCGCGCACACAGCCGCCGACTGCGTAGCCTTCGTAGCCTGCGGCTTCCAGTGTTTGTAAAATATGGATGACATGCTCCGGTAGCGTGATGTTCATGCGGTCTCCTTTTTTAGTATGCCTTGCCCCAGAACACGAGCTTTTTCGCAGGTTTTCCGCAGCAGACGCACACATCGGACAACTGCTCCTGCTCAAACGGCATACAGCGTGAGGTCGCAGTCGTTTCCTCCTTGATCTTGTCCTCACATGCCTGATCTCCGCACCACATCGCACGGATAAAGCCGGGCTTATGCTCTACGGCATCCACAAATCCGCCGTAGGTCGTCACGTCCGTGATATGCGCATCCCGATGTGCCTTTGCGCGTGCGAACATATCCTGCTGGATCGTTTCCAAAAGCTCCGGCAGACGTGTCTGCACCTCATCCAGTGCCATTGTGATCTTTTCACGCGTATCGCGGCGTACGACCACACACTGTCCTGCCTCGATATCCTTCGGTCCAAGCTCGATACGCACCGGAATACCGCGCATTTCCTGCTCTGAGAATTTCCATCCCGGAGATTTGTCAGAATCGTCAAGCCGCGCACGGATGCCGTTCGCGTTCAGTGCCGCCAGAAGCTCGCCTGCCTTATCCAGCACGCCCTCTGCCTGCTGACGGATCGGAATGATCATTGCCTGCACCGGCGCAATATGCGGCGGCAGCACCAGTCCGGAATCGTCTCCGTGTACCATGATGATCGCACCGATCAGTCGGGTCGTCATGCCCCAAGAGGTCTGGAACGGATGCACGAGCTGATTGTTCTTGTCCGTATAAGTAATGTCAAATGCCTTGGCAAAGCCGTCACCGAAGTTGTGGCTCGTGCCGGACTGCAATGCCTTTCCGTCATGCATCAGCGCCTCGATCGTATAAGTCGCCTCCGCGCCTGCAAATTTTTCCTTCTCCGTCTTCTGTCCCTTGATGACAGGGATCGCCAGCTCCTGCTCCAGAAAATCTGCGTATACGTTCAGCATCTGCAGGGTACGCTCCTGCGCCTCCTCAGCAGTCGCATGGATCGTATGACCCTCCTGCCACAGGAACTCACGCGAACGTAAGAACGGACGCGTCTCCTTCTCCCAGCGAACGACCGAGCACCACTGATTGTAGTTTTTCGGCAGATCACGG
>CAZERX010000013.1:0-19054 GCA_964515045.1 uncultured Eubacterium sp. | reverse complement strand
GAGAAAGAAGTTGATAATCGAAGACAATGCGCTGCCGAACAGCACGAGCAGTACGGTATCTCCGATCAGCAGACACACATCCGAGGCGGTCAGATACCAGCCCATCCGGTACACACAGACGAGACAGAGCACGAGTGCCACCAGATTGACCAGCAGGGAATTGATCACGGTCGCGATAAAATATGCCGTGTAGACCACAGGTCTTTTCACCGGCGATACCTGAAAATCCCTGTATGCGCCGGTCGTTTGATCCTGCACCATGACCATGTTCGCGATAAAGGTCACGGTCACACAACTGACGGCGAGCAGCGCTGCCGCGAGCTGCCCCGCCACAACGCCGTCGATGATCTCCTCCGAAACGACAAAGCCCTCCGGCAGATTGGCGAGAAACGATTCCTTATATACCTTGGCAAGAAAGGTGACATACAAAACGATCAGGATCGCCGGCGTGATCATTGCCGTAAGCAGCATGCCCTTGTCTCTGAAATACAGCTTTCGGTTTCTGTTTACCAATGCAACTAATGTATTCATCCCTGTTCTCCTCCCAGTGTTTGTCCGGTAACGGCAAGAAAGACATCATCCATTCCGCCCTTTACGACCTCATAATCTGAAAAAAGCTCCGGATGTCCGGTGATCAGTGTCGTCGCCTCTCTGGTATCTGCCACACGGAGCTGCCAGCCGTCACGGATCGGCTGATAAGCTTTTCCGAGTGTCCGCACGGCATCCTCACTGATGCCGTAGATGGATATGCAGTCGTGCACATAGCGGTTTTTCAGCTCATACGGCGTGCCCTCCGCTGCGATCTGTCCTTTATTTAAGATCACGACATAGTCTGCCGACGCAGCCTCCTCCATATAATGGGTCGTGAGGAACACGGTCATCTGTTCGCGGACACGCAGCTTTTCTATCACCTGCCAGATCAGACGGCGGGTCTGCGGATCGAGTCCGGTCGTCGGTTCATCGAGGATCAGGATCTTTGGTCTGTGGATGAGTGCACGCGCGATGTCGATCCGCCTGCGCTGTCCGCCGGAGAGCTTGCCGACCGGACGATCCAGAAAGGATGAAAAATCCAAGATCCGTATCAGCTCAGACAGCCGCTGCTCAAACGCGGCTCCGGTGATCCCATAAAGCGCTGCACGGCTCCGCAGATTATCCTTTGCGGACAGCGCACGATCCAGCACACTGTCCTGAAAAACGACTCCGATCATGCGCTTTGTCTGCTCCAGACCGTTTCTGATGTCATTTCCGTTCACACGGATATCTCCGCTGTCTGCACGCTTCTGTCCGCAGATCATGGAGATCGTTGTACTCTTTCCTGCTCCGTTCACACCCAAAAATGCGAACAGTTCTCCCTTTTTTACACGAAAGCTGAGATCCCTCACCGCTTTCACATCCCCGAACGATCTGTTCAGATGATCGATCTCGATCACATTTTCATAACCCGTCATGCTGCTTGGCATCCTTTCTCCTCTTTTTGTTTCTCAGATTTCCACAGACCGTCGCAGTCGCCATGCCCCAGAGCGGGCCGACCGTCAGTGAAAATGAATCATCAATGACATGCGCGTTACTGAGGAGCAGACTGATCATAAGCCCGACTCCTGCGCCGAGCGCGATATACTGCTCGATGCGCTCCTCCTGCGACTTGGAGCGTTTTTCCCCGATCCCTGCACAGATGACCGCCAGCGCGATCCCTGCCAGCACGAGTGGCGCTGCCGCCCGCAAAAATCCCACGACCTCTGCCATGTCATTGACCTCCCTTCTATTTGCATTTTTTATTGTAAATGAGATATTTTCGATCTGATAGGTCACTTTTTCTTAAAAATGTGTTTATTTTATAGAAAAAGACCCTGCATCGGGATCACCCGATACAGAGTCCTGCTATGCTCTATCTGTTATCTTTCCGCAAAATTCCGCCGGTACTGCGAGGGTGTCACACCCTCCGTCTTTTTGAATGCCTTCGTGAACACGCGATAATCCGAATAGCCGCAGCGTTCCGCGATCTCCGTGATGGATAATGCCGTGGAGATCAGCAGCTTTTTGGCACTGCCGACGCGGATGTTCGTAAGGTATGTGAGGTAATTCACACCGATCTCGCTCTTAAAAAGCTGGCTGATATACTGCGCACTCAGATGAAATTCCTCGGCGAGCACATTCAGACTGATCTCCTCAGACAGATGCTCCTGCATGTAGCGCAGGATGCTGCGGATCGGCGCTTCTGCCGGATCCTCCGTCTGCCGGTCGCTGCCCTGCATAAAGCGTGCGATCTTCAGATTGTCGATACAGATGCCGAACTCCTCATAATCCACCGGCTTTAGGATATAATCCGTGATCTGCATCCGCAGCGCCTCTCTGCAATAGGAGAAATCATCGTAGCCCGACACGATGATAAATGCCGTTTCGGGATGCCGCGCGCGGCTTGTCTGTATGACCTTCAGTCCGTTCATAATGGGGATATTGATGTCCATGATCACGATATCCGGCAGCAGCGCGTCGATCTGCGCCAACGCCTCCATGCCGTCTGCTGCTTCACCAACGACGATGCAGCCGTGCTCCTCCCAGTCAAACAGCCGCCGGAAGCCCTCGCGGATCATGATCTCATCGTCTACCAGCAGCACACGAAGCTGTTTCATCAAAGGCTCCTCCTTTCACACAGACTCATCCCATGACGAGCGGCAGCCGCACATGCGCCGTCACGCCGCCGTCCGCGTTATCCGCATAGGAAAGTCCGTACTGTCTGCCACACAACAGACGGATCCGCTTCTGGACGTTCAGAATGCCGATGCCGCTGCCGTCAACTGCTGTATCGGTACGCTCCGCATGGTCAAGGAGCGTCTGAACCTCTTTTCTTTTTTCCTCCGAAAAACCGCTTCCGCTGTCCCGAATGCAAAGCTCCATGCCGTGCTCCGTCCGCTGCGCCGTCACCGAAACGCTGCCCTGATAGCCCTTATCCTTCAAGCCGTGCAGCAGGCTGTTCTCAACGAGCGGCTGCAGGATAAAATTCGGCACCTGCGCGCCGCGAAGCTCCGGATCAATGTCGTAGGTGCATTGGAGTGACGGATAGCGGTAACACATCAGCTCCAGATATGCTTCGATCATGTCCAGCTCATCGTCCAAGGTCACCATCTGCTGATCCACACGGACGCTCTGACGGAAAAAGTCAACGAGCTTCATCAGAAGCTCTGCCACCTTTTTATCCCCGTCCAGCTCTGCCTGTATGCGGATGGCATCCAATGTATTATATAAAAAGTGCGGATTGACCTGACTTTTCAGATAACGCATCGACATTTTCTGCTCTGTCAGCTCCGCGCGGATGATGTCGGGGTTTTCCAGTGTAAAATAAAATGCAAGTGTCATCAGTGTGATACCCATGCCGCTGATCAGCCACGTCGGATGCAGCTTCTGCAGGACGCAGACGGTAAACTCGATCAGGAGTACCACACCGATCGTGTATTTCTTTTTCCGGTTCAACTGCTTCCAGCTCCGCAGCAGAAGCCCCGCGCAGAGCAGCAGATAGAACGCCACGCTGCCGTAGCTTACATATGCATAGCTGCCGTCGGAATAATTACCGGCAGGCGTGCGGATATACTGCACCGGCAGCATGAGATCACAGGCGAGCGCCACGACGAAAAACAGCCGCGCCGCGAGATCCAGTGTGCGGGGCATCCCTGTTTCCTCCTCGATCAGCACCGCAATGTACTGATAAAACAGCAGGATCACAAATACCATCGTTCCAACGAAGATCCGGTGGCAGAGATCGTTCAGCCACAGCGGTACGCTGTCTAAATGGTTCACGGTATAGACAGTCACGGCATCAAAGGTCAGATGCACGAGCACTACGACAAGCAGCAGTGAAAAGGTCTTATGCAGCATTGTCTGTTTCTTTTCCGCACCGAAATACATCCATGCCACAAAAAGCAGGATCAGGATCAGTGCGATCTCCATTCGTATCATAAAAGCTCCCCTTCTTTTTCAAAAAATCTTACGGCAGATCCATGAACAAAAGTCCAAAGCTGCCCGGTCCGCAGTTTGTCAGTATCGCTGAGGACGCTTTCTGGAATATGACCTCCTTAAAGACCACTTCCCTGCGCACCTGCTCCGCGATCTCATGCAGTTCGCTGTCCGTCAGACCCGCATAGGTGATAAAAAGCAGGCTGCGGTCGATGTTCTTTTTCTGCCGGAGCACATAGTCGGTATAACGCCGCCAGACGCGCTCATGTGTGCCGATCATCATCGCACCGACACGGATCCGGCTTCCGCTGAGCACGAGCATCGGATGCAGCATCAGCACCCTGCAGATCGTATTCATGCGTGCAGACAGCCGTCCCACACGCGCCAGATGATCCGTACTGTTCACAACGAAGCTCGTATGCGTGCGCGCCGCATCACGCGTGAGCTGCGTACAGATCTGCTCCGGTGTCATACCGTCGGATGCATATTCTGCGGCACGCAGCACCAGCATTCCCATACCGCTTGACAGATGGCAGGAATCCACGACCGTGACGTTATCAAACATCTGCGCCGCCTCTACCGCGCGCTCATAGCCTGCGCTGGCATGTCTTGCCATGGTAATGTGCACGACCTCATGTGCCCGCGTGAGCTGCTCAGAGAAAAAGCTCTCGTAATCCCTGACGGTCGGCGCTTCGGAGCGTACCACACAGCCCTTCTGAATATATTCGAGCACACCGTCCGAGCCGGTCTCCACACCGTCGGCAAATTCGCCGCTGTCCGTGCATACCCAGTATGGCTGAACGATGATGCCCTTTTCACGCAGCAGCTCCTCCGGCAGATCGCAGACGCTGTCCGTCGTGATCTGGAGCTGTACCTTCTTGTGATGCTCCACAACACCGCTCTCCACGACTCCCGGTGTTGCCTCGCCGTGCAGATCCGTGATCAGCTCCCGCGGCAGGTGCCGCAGCAGCTCTGTTTCAAGCTGTATGCCGGTCGTCGGCTTGAAAAGATACCCGTCAAAGCCCTCCCTGCGATACAGATGGATCATGTCACCGCCCGCATTTGCCGTGAGCACAACGACCGGTACATCGTGGTTTAAGCCGCC
Source organism: uncultured Eubacterium sp. (assembly GCA_964515045.1). Taxonomy (GTDB): domain Bacteria; phylum Bacillota; class Clostridia; order Lachnospirales; family Lachnospiraceae; genus W0P33-017. The sequence goes on along the minus strand of CAZERX010000013.1, from coordinate 14,001 downwards.
GCTCTGCGTCCGCAATGCGTGCAGACAGTCAATACCGTCCATTTCCGGCATCAGATGATCCATAAAGATCATGTCATAGTGCTTTTCATAGGTCAGCTTCAGACACTGCTCGCCGCTCGCCGCCGTATCGACCTGTACCTTGGTCGCGCGGAGCAGCTTTTCTGCCACCATCAGATTCGTTTCGTTATCATCGACGATCAGCACATGCGCCTTCGGCGCTTCAAAGCTCTGTCTGTAATGCTTCCGGTCATTCATCGCATGGCGCGTTTCCAGATTTAACTCGCCAAGCTCCTGCTCATCCAAAAGCCGCTGCGGGAGCGTTACGACAAAGGTTGAACCCTTCGTATACACACTGTTGACCGCAACCTCGCCGCCCATCAGCTCCGTGAGCTGCTTTACGATGGCGAGTCCCAGACCCGTACCCTCGATGTGACGCACCTTATCCTCATCATCCACACGCCGGAATGCCCGAAACAGATGCGGGATGTTCTCCTTTTTGATACCCATGCCGGTATCCGTCACGGTGTATACGATCTCTGCCACGCCGTTTTCCCGCCGTGCACACTGGATCGCGAGTGTCACGGAGCCTTCACTCGTATATTTGACCGCATTATTCAAAATGTTGATCAGCACCTGCTTGATGCGCACCTCGTCTCCGTAAAGCCGCGCAGGCATCGCATGATCGACATCCACGTGAAATTCCAGTCCCTTTTCCTTCGCGCGCACCCAGATCATGCCGACCAGCGTCGAAAGCATCTCGCCGACATCGTATTCCGCAGGCACGATGTCCATTTTTCCGGACTCGATCTTGGACATATCCAGAATGTCATTGATCAGCGCCAGCAGCATCTCACTCGCGCTCTGGATGTTCCGCGCATTCTCTGCGACCTCGTCCGAAACATCCTCACGCAGGATCATTTCATTCAGTCCGATGACCGTATTGATGGGCGTGCGGATCTCATGACTCATACTGGAAAAAAAGCGGTTCTGCATCCGGTTCAGTTCCTCGATCTCCTTTTTCTGCCTGTTCACGATCTCGTTCTCCGCACGGAAAATGCGGTTCTGGAACAGGATCATCACGGAAAGCAGACCGGCGACGAGCACCATCGTCACAAAGGAATCCGTGTACGACAGCTTCATCGTGTGCGGGATCACATATTCCGAATGATAATAGCCGACATAATAACAGCCAAGATCCACAAGGATCGCAGCGACGACCAGCACAAACCGGATGTGGCTCTCCACCACAAGGCAGACATAGACGATGCCGAAAAGGAACCAGATCGGCGCACCGCCATAAATGCCGCCTGCCGAGAAAAACGTGCCCGGCAGCACGATAAACAGCATCACGACACTGGTCACGACCGCGCCTGCCTGTATCCTGTGATGGCGTACCGACCATGAGGTCAGCGCTGCCATCGCGCAGAACGACAGGAGCAGCATCTTGATATTTTCAAAATCCTCACCGCTGATCACACCGATAACGATCGCGAACAGCAGTGCAAACATCATGATATTCATCATGATCCGGAACAGCCGTTCCTGCAGACTGATATTCTGGTCGTACAGCTTCTGAAAGATCTCTCCGCGTTTTCGCATCACTGTCCACCGTCCTTTCTGTCCGCGAGCAGCTCCTGTACCTTCTGCTCCGCTGCCGTCATTTCAAAATCATCAATGTCACGCCGCACGCTGCGGAGCGTTTCACACAGCTCCTGATCTGCGCCCATCGCACGGCAGATCTCATCCAGTACGGACTCTGCACGGTCTGCCTCACAGGTCTGGAGTGCCGCGGCAAGCTGACGGAGCTTTTCCATAAGCTCTGCCGGTGACAGGCTCTCCGTCGTCTGTCCTGCCTGTTCCTCCGGTGCGCCGACTGCCTCACGCACGGCAGCCACGAGCTGACGGTATGCAGTCAGCAGCGGCTCCTGATGCGACGTGATATAAGACAGGTCGCGTTTCTTTGCCGCATGCTCTGCCTGCTTCGCCTGATCGGAAAAAGCATCCGCACCGATCATCTTTGACGTACTCTTTAACGCATGCACCTTGATCTGATAATTTTCAATATCCTGCGCTTCAAAGTAGCCGGTCAGCGCCTCTACATTCTCATCGGCACTGTCCGCAAAACGCTCTAACACCTTGCGGTAAAACTCGATCTCACCGTTGCTGTAACGGATACCCGCCTGCACATCCACGCCTGCGTCCGCGAGCGTCTGCATCCATGCATCCTGCGGCTCAGTGCCCGCGTTTTCTGACGGAGCGCCGTCTGCACCGTCTGCCCCGTCCGCGTAACCGATCTTTGTATCCGGCAGCACCTTTCGCAGGACACGCTCCAGCTCCACGGTTTCAAGCGGCTTTGCGAGAAATTCATCAAAGCCCTCACGCGCGAACATTTCCCGCGCACCGCTGACCGCATTTGCCGTAAACGCGATCACGGTCACCGTCCGTCCGGTACGCGCCAGCATCGCACGGATCCGGCGTAGGGTTTCTACGCCGTCCATTTCCGGCATCATATGATCCAAAAGGATCAGGTCAAAATCCTGCTTTTCACAGATCCGCAGTGCCTCTGCACCGCTCTCTGCCATCGTGACCTGCATCTTATAATTTCCAAGGATACCCTCTGCCACCATCAGGTTCATCGGCTCATCATCGACAACGAGCACGCGCACGGACGGACAGATCATCTGACGGCTGTCAAACTGTACCGCGTTCTTTTGATTTTCCGCATTCAACACGCCAACGACCGGCAGACCGTAGAACGGCTTCCGGAGCAGCGTGGCACGGCTGTCACGTGACAGCGTAAACTGTGTTTCTGCCACAACGATCACCTTGATCGTCAGCGCCAGCTTTTCATAATATTCCGGTGCCTCCTCATACTCCTCGCGCCCGATAAAAAGATGCGTGAGCTGATAGGTATCGGCTAACTGCCGCAGCTCCTCCAGATCGGATACACGGTACAGCGGAAGCTCCAGTCCGCACACCATATGGCTGATCATTTCGTTATAGAACAGACGCACCTTCGGCTGCTCATATTTTTCCGGACGCAGGAAGCATGCAAGGCACAGCCGGTCGCGATCCTCCACCACCATGCAGGGTGTCGCATCCTCAATTTTCTGCGGAATACTGATCTGTACCTGTGTACCCTCGCCCTCGGTGCTGCGGATCTGCAGGAAACCGCCCATGACCGTCACCATGCCGTGCACGAGTGAAAGTCCGAGACCGAGTCCTCCGGCTTTGCGGTTCCTGCCCTCGCTGGACTGGTAAAAACGCTCCGTGATCTGCGCCATATGCTCCTTCGCGATGCCGATACCGGTATCGCTCACCTCAATGCACAGGTTCACGCCATATTCCTTCGGCACAGCATAAATATGTACATATACACCGCCGCAGCGGGTGAATTTCGTCGCATTTCCGATCAGATGACGCAGGATCTTTTTGATCTTTCTGCCGTCGCCGAGCAGCACGGCGGGCAGCTTCGCATCCACATCCAGCAGAAGCTCCAGCTTTCTGCCCGCATCCGGCAGATGCTGACCTGCCATAAGGTCATTGACGATCGACGTGATCATATACGGCTCCTCGCTCACACAGATCCTGCCGGTGTCAAGCTCCGTAAAGTCCAAAATATCCTCGATCTGACCGAACAGGCGCATACCTGCCTCGTTCACGGCTCCGATGTCATGCGCGAGCTGCGGATCCAGCTCCTTTTTCTGCAGCACGGAGGTGATACCGGTCACGACGTTGATCGGCGTACGCAGCTCATGTGAAACATTTGCAAGGAAATTCTCCGTCCGCTCGTTCATCTCGCGATACTGCTCGATCAGCTCCGTCGCTTCCCTGCGCTCCGTCAGCCTGCGCTGCTGATTGACACGGATGATGTAGGCACCCATGCACACGACCATGACATCCAGAAACATGCGTGAGACCGTCAGCACATCCATCGCCAGCATCCCGCGCAGCACAAATATCCAGTTGTATCCGACAGTAATGAAATAGGTCGCCAGACATGCGGCGATCAGACTGCCCTTTTCTGTTGCAGAACAGATGAGCATAAAAAGGAGCATCACCGGTGCCAGATCAAACAGACTGGTCGAGTGAATGCCATAAAGAAAAAAGGCTAACGCCGACAATACAAAATAAAAGATCGTGCGAAGCTCTGCTTCCATCGTTTCCGTGATGTGCAGGATCCAGCTCGCGACCATACCGATCACGAGCAGGACGATCGCACTCTTATCCCATCTAAGGAGCAGCGATTCCACAATGAGCACACAGCTCAGCAGCGTATAGCTGATCAGCAGTGTCAGATGGATGGATCTCATTTTTTCATTTTCATTCATATGTGATCACCTACTTTTCTCGCATCTCGTAGTTTTTATCTGCATCTACCATCTCCAGCATGACCTCCGTCAGCCTCGGATCAAACTGCGAGCCTTTTCCCTTCACCAGCTCGCCGCGCACATACTCCTGTGGGAGTACGTCACGATAGCTCCGCCGTGAGCTCATCGCATCATAAGCATCCGCGATCGCGATCACGCGCGCCTCCAGCGGGATGTCCTCTCCGGAAAGACCATCGGGATAGCCCTTGCCGTCGTAACGCTCGTGATGCCATCTGGCTCCGACCGCAAACTGCGGAAATTCGGTGATATTTTTCAATATGGAAGCACCCACCAGAGGATGCGTCTTGATCTCTGCGTATTCCTCGTCCGTCAGACGGCTCGGCTTATTGATGATCGCTTCGGGGATACCGATCTTTCCGACATCATGCAGCAGCCCCATCATGTAAATATCATCCTGCTGCTTCACGGAAAAGCCTGCCCTGCGCGCGATCTCACGCGCATACTCCGCAACGCGCGTGGAGTGACCGTTCGTATAGGTGTCCTTCGCATCGATGGCACCGGTGATCGTCTTTACGATCTGCATGGAAAGTCTTTCCAGCTTTTCATGCTGCTGCGTCACCTCTGCCGTTTTCTTTGCGACCTCGTTCGCAAGATCGCTCTGCAGCCGGATCAGATCCACCGTATGACGGACACGCAGCATCAGCACCTCCGGTATGAAGGGCTTTTTGATAAAGTCCATCGCGCCTGCCTCAAGCCCGCGCGTCTCCGTCTCCGCGTCATCGTCCGCTGTCAGAAAAATGACCGGTATGTCTGCCGTCTTTGCATCCGCACGCATTGCCGCCAGCGTTTCAAAGCCGTCCATACCGGGCATATGTATGTCAAGGAGCACGAGATCCGGTCGGTTGCCCTCCAGAAATGCCAGCGCATCCTCGCCGGATTTCAGACAGCTCGCCCGCATCCCCTGCTCACTCAGGATATGACTCGCCATCCGAAGATTCGATGTATCATCATCCACAACTAAAATCCAATCTGCCATAAACCCTCCTCAATACCTGTTTTTCTCCTGCTCCCGAAGCTCCGTATAAAGCTGCACGTAGTTTTCGTAGCGGAGCGCAGAGATCCTGCCTTCTGCCAATGCCTGCTTCACGCCGCAGTCCGGCTCACTGATATGGCTGCAGCCTTGAAACCGGCAATACGGCTCATAGGACGCAAACTCCGTATAATACTGCTGCAGCTCCTTCTTATCCATATCCGGCAGATACAGCGACGAAAAGCCCGGCGTATCCATGATATAACTGTTTCCCTCGATATGGATGAGCTGCGTATGTCTGGTCGTCTGCTTTCCCCTGCCGATCTTTCGCGATACCGCACCGGTCTCCATCTGCGTATGCGGCTGCAGACGATTGATCAGTGATGATTTTCCGACACCCGACGGACCTGCGATCGTCGTCGTTTTCCCGCGCAGAAGCTCCATCAGGTCTTCGATCCCCTCGTCATTTTTTACGCTGATAAAGCGCACGGGATAGCCGCACGATTCGTATGCATCTGCATAATCGCGGCACACCTGCTCCGTCACGAGATCCGCCTTGTTAAAGCAGATGCACACCGGCACCTGCTGCCGCGCCATGAGCACGAGAAAACGATCCAGCAGATTGAAGTTCGGATCCGGTGTCGCTGCCGCAAAAACGATCAGCGCCATGTCCACGTTCGCCACCGCCGGACGGATCAGCTCATTCGTCCGCGGAAGGATCTTTATGATATTTCCCTTTTTTTCCGTTTCATCTATGATGTCAAGCGCTACGAGATCTCCCACCAGAGGCTTCACCTTCTGCTGACGAAAAATGCCCTTCGCCTTACATTCATAAATACCGGATCCTACTACATGCACGTAATAGAATCCGGAAATTCCCTTTAATATCTTTCCCTGCATATGCAAAGATTTCCTCTATCCGATCTCAGACTCATCGTCAGTTCTGCTGCTGGAACGTCTGCGGCGCATTCTGCGTGCTCGTCGTCACGTTGCCTTCCTCGTCCTCCATGACCCACTCGATCACGAGCGTACCGCTCTCACTCTTGATGTTCAGTACCTCGATCGGGAACGGGAACGACTCAATGGACACATTCGCCCATGTGTCGAGGACATTTCCATCCGCATCCAGAAGCTGGATATTTGCGGATACGACGGAATCATCGTTCGGCAGCTTGACGTTCGCACGGAACATGTAGAGGATCTCTTTCTTGCCAAGGCTCACCGTGATGTCCACGGTCGTTCCGCTGTAAACGGTCTTTCCTGCGATCTCACTCTGTGTGATGACCTTGCCCTCCTCGACCGTATCACTGTAATCACTGCTTACGGAGCCGAGCTGCAGACCTGCCTTTTCCAGCTCTTTTCTGGCAGCCTCCTCCGTCTTATCCTTCAGATCCGGTACGGTCACGGACTTTTTGCCCTGACTGACCACGATCGTGACCTTGGTATCTGCCGCAACCATCGTGCCGGATGCCGGATCCTGACGGATGACCGTACCCTCGGCAACGGTATCGGAGCTTTCGTATTCGCGGTTGTAGCTGAGTCCGGCATCGGTCAGCATACCGATCGCCGCATTATCCGTATAGCCCTCGACATTCGGAACGGAAACCTCACTCTCTGCCTTGCCGCTGCTCACGGTCACGCGTACCATCGTGCCCTCCTCGACCATTTCACCTGCCGCGATGTCCTGCTCGATGATCTGTCCCTGCTCGTACTCGTCGGATTCCTCCGTCGCTGACTGATAGATCTTTAAGCCCATCTCCTCCAGCAGTGTCTTTGCCTCATCAAAGCTCTTGCCGCGGAGGTCGATCATTTCCTTCATGCCGGATTCATCCTCCACAGGGAGCACGTCATCCGCATCCTTATCCTTGTCACGGCTGCCGCCGAACAGACCTGCAATGCTTCCGATCAGATAAATGATGATGATCAGGATGATCACGCCGGTGACGATCCCAAGGATCGTGACTGCCTTCTCCATTTTCGGATTCAGGAAGCCCTCATCCTCGTCGTCATCATCCTCGTCCTCTAATTCCTCCTCATAGACACTCCGCATCATGGAACGTTCTGCATCTGCATAATCCCGCACGGTCTTTTCCTTGATGCCGCGCACCTCGTCCTCACGGATCACGGTCGTCTTGGCTTCTGCCGCCGCAGAACCGATCACGACGAAATCTCCGTCCGGATCCATCAGCGCACGCTTCAGATCCACGAGAAGTCCGCCCATCGTCGCATAGCGGCGATCCTGACTTTTCTGTGTACATTTCATGATGATCTTTTCCAGACTGTTCGGAAGCTCCGGCGCATAATCAGACGGCGGTGTCATTTCCTCCTGCAGATGCTGGATGGCGATCGCTACGGTCGTATCTCCGTCAAACGGCACACGTCCGGTCACCATTTCATACATCACGATACCGAGGGAATAAATGTCACTCTTGCCATCGACAAAGCCGTTGCGTGCCTGCTCCGGCGATGTATAGTGCACGCTTCCCATCACGTCGGAATGGATCGTGTTGGAGGTCGCTGCACGCGCGATGCCAAAGTCCGTGACCTTGACCTTGCCCTCGTTGGAGATCATGATATTCTGCGGCTTGATGTCACGGTGCACGATATTATTATTGTGTGCGGCTTCGATACCGCGTGCGACCTGTATCGCGATGCTGATCGCCTCTTTGTAATTGAGCTGACCCTTTTTCTCGATATAAGTCTTTAACGTGATGCCCTCGACGTACTCCATCACGATGTAGTGCATGTGATCCTCGCTGCCGACATCGTAAATATTGACAATGTTCGGGTGCTGCAATCCTGCCGCGGACTGTGCCTCCGTGTGGAACTTTGTCACAAAGTTCACATCCTCCGCAAACTCCTGCTTTAACACCTTGACCGCAACAAAGCGTCCGAGCACCTGATCCTTTGCCTTGTATACGTCTGACATGCCGCCGGCACCGATCTTTTCCAGTATCTCATAGCGGTCTGCTATGAATGAACCTGTCTCTATCATGTTTTTCACCTCAAAATGTAATATTGTATGCCCCTGCTAGATCTCTATCACGACTGCGGTCACATTGTCCCTGCCGCCGCCGCGGTTTGCTGCTTCGATCAGATGCTGCACCTTTTCTACGACATCCCTGCCGGTCTGCAGCGTCTGACGGATATCCGTATCGTCTACCATATTGGACAGGCCATCCGTGCACATCAGTATCGTGTCCTTCGGCTGTACCTGCTTTTCAAAAAAGTCGATCTCCAGATCCTCAAAGGCTCCCACCGCACGCGTGATGATGTTTTTTTTCGGATGCTCCTTTGCCTCGGATGCGTCCACCTGACCCATCCGTATCATCTCCTGCACGAGTGAATGATCCTTCGTGATCTGCTCCAATTCATCCCGCAGCAGATACAGACGGCTGTCTCCGATATTCGCCACATACATACAGTCCCCGATGATCGTCGCGATCACCGCCGTCGTTCCCATTCCGTTCAGGCTCACATCACCCTTTGCCATCGCCATCAGGCTTGCATTGGCTTTGTTCAGCGCGCCGCGGATCAGGTCGATGGGACTTGTCATGGGTGCCTGCTCAATGTAGCTTACGATCTGCTCCACCGTGTACTTGGAAGCAAGATCGCCCGCATTGTGACCGCCCATACCGTCTGCCACGATAAAAAGATTCGGCAGATTGCCCACCGGACTTTCAGAAGTATATACATAGTCCTGATTTGATTCTCTGACCCTGCCTATATCCGTCAGGGAAAATGTCTTCATCCTTTATCGCCTGCCTTTCTGATCATCTGGCGTTTTTTGTGAAATGACCACAAAAACCCATAATCCTTATTATGGTATCACAATGCAAAAAAAAAAGCAATCATCACGCGTATGATTGCTTTTCGCTGTCCATATGCCGCTTGCGGAGCTGTCCGCACGCGCCGTCAATGTCACGTCCCATCTCCCGCCGAACGGTCGCATTGATGCCGCATTTCTCCAGCTTCTGTCGGAAAGCATCCACGACGGCTCGCTCAGACTGTACATAATCGCGCTCACGGATCGGATTGACCGGTATGAGGTTGATGTGACAGTTTTTGCCGCCGAGGAGCTGCACCAGCTCCTGCACATCCTCCTCCGTGTCATTCACGCCGCCGACCAGCGAATACTCAAAGGTCATGCGCCGTCCGGTCTGCGCGAAATAATAATCGCATGCCGCGATCACCTCTGACAGCTCGTAGGTATTTGCGATCGGCATCAGTGCCTTCCGCTTCTCCTGTGTCGGCGCGTGGAGTGACAGTGCGAGCGTGATCTGATACTTTTCGTCCGCGAGCTGCCGGATCCGCGGCACGAGTCCGCAGGTCGATACGGTGAGGTTCCGCTGGCTGATGTTCAGCCCGTGCTCATCCGTCAGCATCCGGATAAAGGTCAGCAGATTGTCATAATTATCGAGCGGCTCGCCGCTTCCCATCACAACGACATTCGAGATCCGTTCCCCGATGTCTGCCCCGATGCGGTAGATCTGCTCTAGCATCTCTGCCGGTGTCAGATCCCGCGCCAGTCCGTCCAGCGTCGATGCGCAGAAGCGGCAGCCCATCCGACAGCCCACCTGCGAGGAAATGCAGACACTGTTGCCGTGCTTATAGCGCATGAGCACGCTCTCGATCACGTTGCCGTCCGCCAGCGCGAACAGATACTTTCGCGTTCCGTCCTGCTTTGAGATCTGCACGTCCACCTGACGCAGCACGGTATAGGTGCACTGCTCCTTTAAGGTCTCACGCAGCTTTTTGGACAGATCCGTCATGTCGTCAATGGCGCATACGCACCGGACATGCATCCACTGATAGAGCTGCTTCGCGCGGAACGGCTGCTCGCCGATCTCCTTCATATATTCCGTCAGCGCCTCATACGTCGCTGATTTCAAGTCAAATCGTTCCATGATGCTCCTGCTTTTCTCCGTTTCATCCGTTATCCGTGTGCCGCGTAAAGAGTGCGATATAAAAGCCGTCCTGCCGTTCATCCGGAAGGATCTGCTGCTCCTGCTCGAGCTGAAAGTCCGGATAGTGCTCGGCAAACCACGCGGCGTTGTCCTCATTTTCGGCACGGTTGACCGTGCATGTGCTGTACAAAAGCCTGCCGCCATCCCGCACATATGCCTGCACGGTCGAAAGGATCTCCCGCTGCAGTGCGGCAAGCTCCTCCGTCTGCGCAGCGCTCATATGGTATTTGATGTCCGGCTTTTTCGACAATACGCCGAGTCCTGAGCAGGGCAGATCCGCAATGACAAGATCTGCCGAGCGGTACGCCGTTTCATCCGGCACGGTCGCATCCCAGACCTTTGCCGACATATTTTCCACCTGACAGCGATCGATATTATCCAAGATCAGATCGACCTTGTACTGCGTCAGATCACGCGCCTCCACATGACCGGTGCCCTCCATGAGCTGTGCGACATGGACTGCCTTTCCGCCGGGCGCGGCACACACGTCCAACACGTTCCAGCCCTTCTGCACGGATGCCTGCCGGACTGCCTGCATCGCACTCAGATCCTGCACATAAAAATCTCCGCGCACGAACGCATCCAGCGCATTCAGATGATCGTAGCCGCTGATCAGAAGTGCGTCCTCATATTCCGTCAGCTGCACACAGACACCCGCCGCAGAAAGCTCCGCGGAAAGCTCCTGCGCGCTGATCCGTGCCGTATGCACGCGGATCGCGGTCGGACGCTCTGCAAGCGATGCCTCGCACATCTTTTTTGCAGTTGCATAACCGTAGGTGCCGACCCAGCGCTCTGTGAGCCAGAGCGGGATCGAACAGTGCACGGACAGATATTCGAGCGGCTGTGTCCTTTCATCGGGATAACGGATCGCACCTGCCTCGTGCGCACGTCCGACCGCACGGAGCACGCCGTTCACAAAGCCCTTCAGACCGGAAAACCCGCGTTTTCCGGCGAGGTGCACCGCTTCATTGCACGCTGCCGATACCGGTACGCTGTCCATATAAAGGATCTGGTACACGCCACTCTGTAAGATACAGCGGATGACCGGCTTCATTTTTTTCACCGGTGTTTTGGAATACTGCCCGATCACGGCATCCAGCTCGATCATGCGCTCGATCACGCCCTGTGACAGGCGGCTGATGAATGCACGGCTCTTTTTTTCCAGATACTGGTACTTTTCGAGCACCTGCGCGACTGCGAGGTGACTGTGCACGCCGTCCCGCGTCACGAGCAGCAGGATATCCAGCACCAGCTCTCTCTCATTGATCTTTGCCGTATTAGTCACGGTCGCCTTTTCCTCCGAATAATATGATCAGACGCAGAAGCTGTAAAATGGCTGCCGCTGCGCTCGCTACATAGGTGAGTGCCGCCGCACGGAGGACGCGCCTCGTTTTCGGCAGCTCATTTTCCGTCAGGATGTTCATGTCACGCAGCATGACAAGTGCGCGGTGCGAGGCATTGAACTCGACCGGCAGTGTCACGAGCTGAAAGATCACGGCAAAGGAAAATGCGATGATGCCAAGCTCGATCAGCATGCTTCCGGTGCGGCTCGAAAACAAAAGTCCGATGAGGATGAGCGGCCACGCGAGCGTAGAACCGAGATTCGCCACCGGTACGATCGTGCTCCGCAGCGTCAGCGGAAAATAATTGACATCGTGCTGGATCGCATGTCCGCACTCATGTGCCGCAACGCCGATCGCTGCCACGGAACGCGAGCCGTATACCGACTCGGACAGGTTCAGCGTTTTATTACGCGGATCATAGTGATCCGTGAGATTGCCGGAAACCTGCCGGATCTGTACGTCACGGATGCCTGCCGCGCGAAGGATCTGTCCGGCTGCCTCCGCGCCGGTCATTCCGCTCATGCTCGCCACGCGCGCATACCGGCTATAAGTGGTGCGCACCCTTGCAGAAGCGATCAGACAGATGACCGCGCCGATGACAACGAGTGCATAGGTTGGATCCCAATAATATCCATAAGTGTAAGGCATAATGCTTTCTCCTTTTTCTTAGTTGACTACTTATCTGACTGCTTCATCCGACTGCTTCACCCAGCCGCATCCCGCAGCTCAGTGCATTTCCACGCAGAAAATCCGCGGCAGACATCCGTTTTTTGCCCTCATACTGCACTTCAAGGCAGACGAGCACACCGTCGCCGGTCTGGATGCCGAAGCTGTCCTTATCGACAAATGCGATATGTCCTGCGGCTTCCGCCGAATTTTCCTGCCGGACGGCTGCCGACCAGAGCTTTAACGTTTTTCCGTTCAGCGTTGTGTAGGCGCTCGGCCACGGGTTCAGCGCGCGCACCTGATCCCGAAGCTGCACGGCTGTCCTTGTAAAGTCCATCTGACCGTCCTTTTTGCTGATCTGTCCGACCTTGGTCGCTGCAGCTTCGTCCTGCGGCATATAAACTGCCGTTCCGTCTGCGATGGACGGTATCGTCTGCACACAAAGCTCGGCTCCCGCAGCGGCGAGCCGGTCAAACAGGCTGCCGCCGGTATCCTCCGGTGCGATCGTAAGCTCTGTTTTTGCGATCATGTCACCGGTATCCAGTCCGACATCCATCCGCATGATCGTAACACCGGTCGTCGCGTCTCCATTTAAGATCGCCCACTGGATCGGTGCTGCGCCGCGGTATTTCGGCAGCAGTGATGCGTGAACGTTGATACAGCCGTATTTCGGCATATCGAGAAGCTCCTTCGGCAATATCTGTCCGAAGGCTGCCACGACGATCAGCTCCGGCGAAAAGCCGCGCAGATAGTCGATCGCATCCTGCTCCCGCACGCGCACCGGCTGATAGACCGGTATGCCTGCCTGCTGTGCCGCGGTCTTTACCGGCGGCGGTGTGAGTATCTGTTTTCTGCCCTGCGGTTTGTCCGGCTGGGTCACGGCGAGCACGACCTCATGTCCTGCGTCCACCAGTGCCTGCAGCGTGCCGACCGCAAAATCGGGCGTTCCCATAAATATGATCCGCATGTTTTTCTCCTTAATCGTCGTAGGTCACATCATGCAGCGCACCCTCGACCTTTTCCGTATACATGTGTCCGTCCAGATGATCGATCTCATGGCAGAAGGCACGCGCCAAAAGCTCCGTGCCCTCCAGCTCACGCTCCTGCATATGCTCATCCAGTGCACGCACGATCACGTGATTCGGACGTGTTACCTGTCCTGCCTTGCCGGGGAGACTGAGGCATCCCTCGTCACCGGTCTGTTCACCGTCCGCGGACACGATCACCGGATTGATGAGGACGATCGGTCCTTCGCCGATGTCGATCACGCACACACGCTTTAACACGCCGACCTGCGGACCTGCAAGCCCGACTCCGTTCGCGTCATACATCGTGTCCAGCATATCGCCGATCAGCTCCTGTATACGCGGAGTCATTTCCGTGATCTCCCTGCATTTTTTTTCTAATACCGCATCTCCCTGTATGCGGATCTGACGTAAAGCCATTGCTGTTTCCTCCTAGATCCTATCATTATTTTATATCCCATTCATCGGGTTAAAATCAAACTGTATCGTTACCTGTCTGTAATTCTGCCCTGCCGCGAACGCATCCATTCCGTCTTTCGCGCGGATGAGCTGTTCGTAGTCGGCGCTTTTGATATAAAGCACGCGCCGGTAAATGTCGTTGACCTTTGCGACCGCCGCCTCCGCGGGTCCGATCACATG